>CAMOZF010000009.1 GCA_946630765.1 uncultured Lachnospiraceae bacterium
CCGGCGATTGAGTCGCGCAGCTCGGCGCACACGGGGTCGGAATACAGCTGAAGCTTCTCTGCTTCCTCTCTCGCCATCTTCACTGCAAGATCAGAGGGCGGGAAGGGCGATTCATTCGTGTTCAGCTTGATATAGCGCCGGTCCTGGGGCTGTTCTCCCGGGGTATAGGGCGTAAGCGCGGCAAACTTGCTGCTGAAAAATTCGCTCATATCAGTCTTCCTCTGTGCGGATCAGCGCGGAGCGCGCGTGTCCCGTCAGGCCCTCTGCCTGCGCGAAGACCGCGATATCATTGGCAGCCTTCCGAAGGGCGTCGCGCGTATAATAGGTGTACTGGGTTTTCTTGACAAAATCATCCACGGAAAGCGGACTCGAGAACTTCGCCGTGCCGCCCGTCGGAAGCGTGTGATTCGGTCCCGCGTAATAGTCACCGAGCGCTTCGGGGCAGTTGTAGCCCAAAAATACCGAACCCGCGTGCCGCACAAGGGACAGCCAGTCGAAGGGATTCTCCACCGAAAGCTCCAGATGCTCCGGTGCGATCTCGTTCGCAATATCAATGGCCATCCGAAGGTCGTCTGCGACAATGATCTTTCCGTTGTCGTCGATCGAGGCTCTTGCGATCTCCGCCCGAAGAAGGGCGGGAATCTGCCGCTCCACCTCCGCCTGCACCGCTTCGGCGAGTTCCATCGAATCCGTCACGAGCACCGCGCTCGCCATTTTGTCATGCTCGGCCTGTGACAGAAGATCCGCCGCACAGACCTTCGGGTCCGTACCCTTGTCCGCGACGATCATGATTTCCGAAGGCCCGGCAATCATATCGATGGACACCTTGCCGTAGACCTGCTTCTTGGCTTCGGCGACAAAGGCGTTTCCGGGGCCGACGATCTTGTCCACCTTCGGCACCGACTCCGTGCCGTACGCAAGCGCCGCAATGGCCTGCGCGCCGCCCATCTTGAAGATCCGGTCCACGCCGGCAATTTTCGCGGCCGCGAGGATCGCCGGGTTGATCTTTCCGTCGGGCTGCGGCGGCGTTGCCATCACAACCTCCCTGCAGCCGGCAATTCTCGCCGGAATCACGTCCATCAACACGGTCGACGACAGCGGCGCCGTTCCGCCGGGCACATAGACGCCCGCGCGGTCCACGGGGATCACCTTCTGTCCCATGACAATACCGTCTTCCGTATTCAGAATGAAGCTGTTTCTTTTCTGATGTTCATGGAAGGCGCGGATATTCTGAGCAGACTTTTCCATCACCGTAAGAAGCTTCGGGTCCACGAGCTGCATCGCTTCCTCAATCTCTTCCTCGGAAACCTGCAGTGTACTCAGCACTGCCCGATCAAACTGGGCCGTATAGCGAAGAAGCGCCTGGTCTCCGTTCTTTACAACATCCGAAATAATTTCGGCGACAATGCTCTCCACATTCATTTTCGGCTCCATGCGCGCGAAAATCTCGTCGCGGCTCACTTCACCGACTTTCATTATTTTCATCATATCCTGTCTCCCCCTGTCCGTTCAAATCTGCGCCCCCAGGCTCTTTTCAAGGCCTTCGCGGAGTCTTCGCACCGCGTCTTCCTTGAAAGAGTAGGAGGCTTTATTGGCAATCAGTCTCGCGCTGATGGGAACGATCTCCTGAAGCACCGAAAGATCGTTCTCGCGAAGCGTCGTCCCTGTCTCCACAATATCCACAATCACATCCGAAAGCCCTAAAATCGGCGCGATCTCAATGGAGCCGTTCAGATGGATGATATCGATGTCCCGGCCGATCGAGCGGAAATAGTCCGCCGCGATCCGGGAAAATTTCGTCGCAACCCGCAGGCTCCTTCTCGTATCGTCCGAGAATTCCTGCTTTCCGGCGACGCACATCCTGCACTTTCCGAGCTGCAGATCCAGAAGCTCATACACCTCCGGCGCATACTCGAGAAGAATATCCTTTCCGGCGACGCCGACGTCCGCGGCGCCCCGCTCGACGTAGATCGCGACATCCGAGGGCTTGACCCAGAAGTAGCGGACGCCGGCCTCGGGATTCTCGAAAATCAGCTTCCGGCTGTCGGAAAGGACCTCGTCGCAGGGGAAGCCGGCTTCCTTGAAGGCCTGATAGACCTTCTCGCCGAGCCTGCCCTTCGGAAGCGCCACATTGAGCATCGTCCGCCGATTTTCCTCCGGCGCGGCAAATACATTGTGATCCGTCAGAAGGTCGATATAGAGCGCAAAACCGATCGCGGCGCCCGATCTTCCCATCTTCCGCATCAGCGTGTTGTAGGCGCCGCCCGAGAGGACCGATTCCGGCACGTCAGAATAGAAGCCCTTGAACACGAGGCCGTCATAGTAATTGACGTCGTTCACGACCGAAAAGTCCACGTAGACTTCACTGTTTTCCGGGACATTTTCGGAAATCGCCCGAAGAAGCGTCATGAACTCCCGGCTATGCGCCCCCGTTGAAAGCTCAGAAAGCACCGGCGGAAGCGTCGAAACCGCCTCCTGAAGACGCGCCCGGTAAGAAGCCGCGCGAAGGAAGCGCGCGATTTTTTCTTCCGGCACCGAAAGCCCCGAAAGAAGCGAATGAAGCTCGTGAAGATTTTTCTCGCCGATCAGATGGATCACCTCGCGGCGCGCATTCTCCGGAATTCCGCACGCATCCAGGAAATCCAGAAGGATGCCAAGGTGCGAGATTTCAAGCACCGAGGGGCGCTCCTGACTCGCGAGACTCTGAAGCGCAAGAAGCACGACCTCCTCGCGCTCCGCATCCCCGACCTTCCCCAGAAGCTCCAGTCCCATCTGGGGAATCTCGCGGAAGGTATCGCCGCCCTTTGCGGCGCGGTAGACATTTTCATTGTAATAAAGACGCTCGGTGCGCCCCTCGCTGTCTCTTGTGTTCTTCACGATCGACAGCGTGACGTCGGGCTTCAGCGCCATCAGCTTCCCCGAAAGATCGGTAAATGTGATCACGCCGTCCGCCGCCAGGAAATCCCGGTGATCCGCATAGAGGTCGTATTCCTCGAACTTGTTCATGCGGTAGCGCCGGTAGCCTTTTTCCTCATAAAGAGCCCGGAGTGAAAGATTCAGCAATTCCTCCGGGAGTAAGTTAAAATTCCGATTCATGATGCAGCCCTGTCATTATTCCTTCTGAAGCTTCTCGATTGCCGTCCGGTATCCGCCCGATCCGTAGTTCAGGCACTTGCTGACCCGTCCGATTGTCGCTGTACTGATGTCGATCTCGTCTGTGATTTTCTGATAGCTGTAGCCCTTGGAAAGAAGAATTGCCGTATCCAGGCGCTGCGCCATATCCTGAAGCTCCTTTACCGTACAAAGGTCTTCGAAATAGGTATAGCACTCCTCTATACTTTTTAGATTCAGGAAGCTCTGAAAGAGCCTGTCAATGGATTCTGAATGAATATTCATATTCTCACCTGCCGTTTTGTATTTGAATCTGCCTCCTCAGCTGCCAGTCAACTTATTTTGCACTTCACTATGATAACACATTAACGCATGAAAGTAAATAGCGTATTTTATTTTTTCAGCTGCCGCTCGATCTCCTGCTGCTCCAGAAGAAGCTCCTTTGAGAGCTCATAGGGCGTCCAGGAAATATTCGTCGGCGTCGCGATTGATAAAAGCCCGGTATTTCTGATCCCCAGCCGCTTCTTCTCTGAAAGGAAGGCGTCCAGCTCCTCGCTTCGGAGGCCGAAAAGAACCGTCAGCGCGGGCAGCTCATAAAGAAGCGGCGCCTTCTCCTTCGGTTCTTCCTTTGTCCGGGCAGTCAGCCCGAAAAGCGCCGAAAGCTTCGTGTCGGCGTCTTTTCTTCCGATCCTGATCACCTCGATCTCCTGTCCCCTGAAAAGTCCGGAAAGCAGGAAAAATATTCCTTCATCCGGCTGATAAACCACCGCTTTTTTCATCATTTCGCTCCAATGTCCCGTCCTTTTTGTGAATACCGTTAGTTTATCATAAAACGCCCGTCTTTTGAAGCGTTAAAAATGACGGAATTACAGATTTTTCCACTTTTTGCTTGTCAACTTGCCTGCAATGTTTTACAATATTCGGGACTGGAAAGACCGACACAGAACAACCCCGGAGGAAAAGTAATGAGTGAAACTGCGAAAACTACCGAAAAAGAAGAACGCTGGGTGCGGCCGCGGCACCGTTTTTTCCGCGCACTTGCATTTCTTCCCGCGCTCCTTCTCACGAAAATCAAATGCGGCGCCACCGTCGACCGCTTCAAGGGCGACAATAAGCGCCAGTATCTGATCCTTTACAACCATCAGACCGACTATGATCAGCTGCTTCTGGGGCTTGCCTTCCGCTTCCCGATCTACTATCTCGCGATGGAGGATATTCTCAGCAACGGCTGGATTTCCGATCTCCTTCGCTTTATTACGGCGCCGATCCCGATCAAGAAGCAGACCGTGGATCTGAAGGCGATCCGTCAGTGCATCCGCGTCGCGAAGGAAGGCGGTTCTCTGTCGATCGCGCCGGAAGGCCACCGCACCTATTCCGGGCGCACCTGCTACATCAATCCGTCGATCGCGAAGCTTGCGCGCATGATCAACCTGCCGATCATTCTCTACCGGATCGAGGGCGGCTACGGCATGCAGCCCCGCTGGTCCAATGTCGTCCGCAAGGGCCGCGTCCACTGCTATGTCGGCCGGGTCATTGAGCCGGAGGAGATCAAGGCCATGTCGAATGAGGAGCTGTATCAGGCAATCTGCGACGGCCTTTACGAGGACGAGGCAAAGGTGGACACGCCCTATGTCCACAAGCAGGCCGCTGAATTCCTGGACCGCGTGGCCTATGTCTGCCCCTACTGCGGACTTTCGCGCTTCGATTCGCACGACGACATTATCCGCTGCACCTCCTGCGGACGCGAAATGCGTTACCTTCCGACGAAGGAGCTTCAGGGCGTCGGCTTCAAGTTCCCCTTCCGCTTCGTCGCGAACTGGGTGGACTACCAGAATGATTTCATTAACAGGCTGAACCCCGAAAATTACATCGACGAGCCGGTCTTCCGTGACGAGATCAGCCTCCTGCAGGTCATCCTTTACAAGAGAAAGGAAGTGCTCCGCGAGAAGGCTTCGATCGCCCTCTACGGCGACCGCATCGTCATCGACGAGGGCAAGGCGAACGAGCTTCTTCTCTCCTTCACAGACTCGCCGGTAACGCTTCTCGGAAAGAACCGCCTCAACATTTACCACGACAACATGGTTTATCAGATCAAGGGCGATTTCCATTTCAACGCCCTGAAATACCTGAACTTCTATAACCGCTGGAAGAATGTCACCTCCGGCACCCCGGAAGCCACGTATCTGGGGATGTGATGCCACAGGGAGTTAAGGAGGAAAACCGCCTGCCGCACAAGTACGGCAGGCGGTTTTGATTGGTGATGACAGTTTCCTACTCCTCCAGAAGCCCCAGATACTCATCAAATAAATTAAACAGCATATCCCCCGAAGCCACGGGCAGCTCTGCGCCGCTGCTCCCCAAAGGGACGTATTCGTAGCGGTCCTCGGCGGCGGTCAGGACGAGTGCGGGGATCACATCGTACTCCGGGCCGAAGATCACCTCGAGATATTCGCAGTATTTCGCAGCCTGAAGGACTTCTTCGGGTTCGGGTTCGTCCTTCATTTTGAATTCCAGCGAGAAGACGCGGTTTCCGGTGATCACGAGCACATCGGCATAGATCCGGATCATCCGCGAGCGGCGGATCCGCAGTTCAAATACGATTTCCCAGTCCGAAAAGTCCCGAAGTCCGGCATCCGAAAGGTCCCGGAAAAGCGCCTGCATCACCGCACGGCTGTCTTTGAAGGAATGAAACAGGCCGCGGGTGTCATTCAGGTTTCTGCCGATTCTGCGGCAGCCCGAAAGAAGCGCCGAAAACCATTCTTCCTCCCCGAGCGCGAGAAACTCCCCGACCGTACTGTAGAAGCCAGAAAAATCCTCCAGCCCGACATGCCTTCTTCCCTGCCGGATCAGTCCGTGCCAGCAGTAATCCTGATCCCGGTAGCACAGGTCCCGCATAAAGGGCGAGCTGTACAGCCAGTGATTGACGGTCGTGTGATCCGCAGAAGAAAGGCGCGCAATTTCGCGCGCCTTCACTCCGTCGTGACTGCAGATAATCGAATAGATTTTCCGTTCTATCTTATCGACCATTCAATCCGAGTTCCTTTTCACATGCTTCCATCAGGCCGTACATGTAGCCGGTTGCGACCAGATTTCCAAGGATTGCGTATCCCGGATGATCGTTGTCGTCGCCGTACATGGTCGGCACGTGGTCCGGACGCATGACGCCGTCGAAGCCGACTTCATAGTAAGCCTTCATCGCTGCAAACATATCGGTCTTGCCGTCATGATGCCATGCCTCACGGAAGTTATCGGCCGTGCCTACGATGTCGCGGAAATGCGCGAAATGCAGGGTGCCGGCGTCCGCAAAACGGTGGATGCAGGCCGGGATATCCTCGCCCATTGCGGCGAAGTTGCCCTGGCAGAGGCAGATGCCGTTGTATTCGCTCTGCACGAGCTGCGTTGCTTCAAACATCGCGTCGGCGCTTATCATGATACGGTCCAGACCGCCGAGGTGCGGGATTGGCGGATCATCCGGATGAAGGGCAAGCTTCACGTGGTTCTTCTCCGCAACCGGAACAACCTTTTCCATGAAGTACTTCAGGTTGCACCACAGCTCATCCGCACTGATCGTCACGCCGGACATCGGGGGCATATCCTTGACGTCTTCGTAGTTGAAGCCGCTCACAAGCGCGCCGCCGTCCAGCGGAATGCTGACGGTCGTGCGGTACCAGCCCCATACCGGCATCCAGTTGTAGCAGACGCATTTGCAGCCGAGCTTTCCGAGGTTCTCAAGGAGTGTGCAGAAATGTGCAATCTCCTCATCACGCGACTCGAGACCCAGCTTGACGCCGTCGATGAAGCCGATGCCTTCCAGAACGGACCATTCCATGCCGGCGTCCTTGACATTCTGGGCGACCTCGCGAAGCACGCCATAGTCCCACGGATGCGAGTACGGCGCATACTTGCGGGGATTCGGGCCTGCCACGGCATATTTGACGCCCAGCTGTGCTGCGTAATGCTTCAGCGGTTCATTGAAAATATACGCTACTTTTACTCTGTCGATCATTTCGACTCTCCTTTCTTTTCTTCTTCCTCTTTACGGCGTTTCGCTATTTTTTCTCTCCACTCAAAACGCTTGGCGTAGCCTGAATGCCGCAGCATCAGACCGCCGTCCGCGAGCACCGTGCTTCCCGTCATGTACGAGAAGGCGTCCGTGCACATCAGCGGAACGATATCGCCGATCTCCTCCGGCAGGGCCTGATGCCCGAGCGGAATGTCCATCTTGTGCGCAATGCCGTCCGCCTTGCCGCCAAGGTCCGTATTCACGCCGCCCGGCGCGAGGGTGTTCACGCGCACCCCGTACTCCCCGAGATCCGCAGCCATCGAGCGCGCGATGTTCTCGAGTCCGCTCTTGATGCCGCTGTACAGCGCCTGCGAAGGCAGGGCGTAGTACGCGTTCACGGAGGTGACGATGATGATGTTTCCGCCGCCGTTTTTCTCCATCTGCTGTCCGGCCCAGCGGAGTCCGTAAATGACGCCCTTGAGGTCCGTTTCGATCAGACGGTTCATCTCTTCATTTTCCATCTCGGTGATATATTTGAAGACGGACATGCCCGCGTTTGCGATAAAAATGTCCGGTGCGCCGTGCTTCTCTTCATATTCTTTGAAGAAGCGCTCGCTCTCTTCCGCTGATCCGACGTCAAAGGCCCAGCAGTCGCATTCCCCGCCGATGGCCTCGATTTCACTTACTGTCCGCTGGATTTTCTCCGGGTTTCTGCCGAGCACGGTAACGAATGCGCCGAAACGCACAAAGGATTTCGCGATCGCCGCGCCGATTCCGCCCGAAGAACCTGTCACAATCGCTTTTTTCCCGGCAAGCGACAGCCGTTTCTCAAGATACTCTCTGTCCAAAAATACGCCTCCATTTTCTGTAAAAATACACAGCCCTTCACACGGTCCTGCTGCGTACTGTTATGGATACTATAGCCCAAGCGCCCCGGCAAATCAAGCGTTTTTTTACTTTTTTTAGCTTTATTTAGGTTTATTTAAGTAACTTTAATCCGCTCTTTCCGTCTTCTCCCGATTCCGCTTGAAATTCTGCGCAATCGGTGCTATGCTCGGAAGTAAGAAATTGTCCGTGAAATTCAGGATAAGGAGGTAAGTTACACATTATGAAGATTATGGAAATCCGGCAGGCTCTTATCGGCCACAACATCGTTCTTCGAATCGTGACCGACAAGGGGATCGACGGCTACAGCGAGATTGAAAACACCAAGGAAAACTATATCGGTGCGGTCATTCCGTACTTTGCGGGGCTCGTCAAAGGGCTCGACCCGACCGACGTTTCCTACGTCATGGCGGCGATGAAGCGCGCCGGCGCCTTCAAGCCCTGGGGCGCGGTCGTTTCGGCCATCGAGATGGCCTGCTGGGACATTGCGGGAAAGGAAGCCGGCGTCCCGGTCTACAAGCTTCTCGGCGGAAAGGTCCGCAATAAAGTGCGCGTCTACAACGGCTCCTTCAAGACCGAAAAAATGATCGCAGAGAAGAAGAATCCGAACGACGACCTTCGCGGACGGCAGTATGAAAAGATGGGAAGCCCCGAAGAGATCGGCGAGTCGATGCTTGCGCTTTCCGAGCGGCCGGAGGGCTTCACGATCTGCAAGATGGCCTTTGGCTGGCATGCGGGAAACTTCTGGAAGCAGTTCGGCCTCAATGAATTCGCCTACAACACCTATCCCCCGATGAACGGCTCGGAACGCACGAACCGCGGCAGCATGCTCACTGAGCGCGGCTTCAATGCCCTTGTCGAATACGTGGACCGGCTGAAATCGGTCATCGGTGATAAGATCGGTCTCGCGCTGGACTGCGGCCCCGGCTTCGCACCTGTCGATGCACTGCGCTTCGCGAAGGAAATGGAGCCTTATCACCTTCTGTGGCTCGAGGACATGATCGCCGGCGACTATACGCCGCACACGATGGCACACGTCTACCGCGACATCACAATGCAGACCTCGACCCCGATCCACACCGGCGAGCAGATCTATCTCCGGGAGAATTACAGAGAGCTGATCGAGGGCCAGTGCGTCAATGTCGTCGGCCCGGATCCCGCGGACTGCGGCGGCATCGCGGAGCTGAAGTGGATCGCTGAATACGCGGATCTTCACGGCATCCATATGGCCCCGCACGGCACCTTTGACGGCATCTTCGGCATGGCGGCGCTCACCCAGGTCTGCGCGACGATGCCCCAGAATTACATCGCCTACGAATATCCCTCGGGCAGCCCCGAATGGTGGTACGACATCGTTGAAGGTCTCCCGGACAACTTCCTCCAGGGCGGCCACGTTCAGGTCTGGGACAAGCCCGGCATCGGCGTCGAATTCAATATCCCGAAGGCCGAGAAGTATCTCAGGCCGGAGGACAAGGACTTCTTCAGGTGAGGGGTGCAGTAAAAGGCATGGGATCCTTCGACTCCGCTTCGCTCCGCTCAGGATGACAGGCCCATAACAAAACCCGGCAGCAGGCTGCCGGGTTTTGTTATTTATTCACTTTCAGCCATCCGTTACTTCCGGATATGCAGGATCGCATGCATCAGATCCTTCGGCGTCGCGTTGCGGTCGTTTTCCATCCGCGGCACAAGAAGGAGCACGGCGGAAAGACGAAGGATGGTCGCCGCCAGGAAAAGCATCTTGTAACGGTCAAACCAGCCGGTGAAGATGCCGGTTGCCTCAAATACCCGCAGGAGTCCGCCGGCCGCAAGGGAGCCGAGCGTCGTTCCGAGAAGCGCCGTCACGCAGGAGAATACTGCGACATAGGAGGGACGCGTCTCCGGGTCCGAGATCGAAAGCTGCATGCTATTGGCGGAAAGGTTCGATCCGCACCAGAACATTGCACCAAAAAAGTTGTGAAGAAGCGTCGGGAAAATATTCCCGGGCGACGAAAGCAGGTAGAAGATCGGCGTGATTGCGGCACCGATACAGGAAACCAGCATGACGCTTCTCGAACCGTAATGATGAAGCGCCCTGCCCCAGCGCTGTACCGTGAAAATCGCGGCGATTGACGCGGCAACCGTACCGAAAATCATGATCTGCGTGAAGTTCAGGCCCATGACATTCATCGAATAAGGGCTCATATAGGTACCGGACATGTTGGCGGTAAAGCACCAGGCCGTCCAGAAAATCATAAAGCGCATGAAGGGCCGGTTCTTCAGAATGTCACCGAAAACCTGAGAGAATTTCAGCTTCTTCGGCGGCGACGAAAACTGCTCCTTGCAGAAGCCGAAGGCGATCATATCCATCATGCCGACGGTTCCGCCGATGATAAAGATGATCAGATACTTGGTCTCCTGCGGCAGATGGTCCAGCAGGAAGGCGATCAGAAGACCCGCGAGAATATTGATGACCGACATGATGACGTCACGGACCGACAGCCACCGGGATCGTATCTGGTCCGGCGCAAGGTCCGACAGCCACGGGAACCAGCAGGGGTTGATCACCGCGCTGCAGACGGAGGAAATGCCCAGAAGGAAAACCAGCGTGTACAGCGGATAGTTGATCGTCACGCCCTTCGGCACCACGAAGGGAATCAGGCCGAAAAGAAGCCACAGAAAACGTGAAAACAGGCCGATCGTCAGCATGTATTTCTTTCTCTTATGCGTCCGGTTGACGAGCATGGAGAAGGGGATCTGCATCAGTGCCGCAGCCTGCGGAATGGCCGTCAGGATGGCGAAGGTGAGGTCATTTGCGCCAAGACTTGTCGCAAGGCCGACCATTGCCGTCGTACCGCCGCCGCAGATGATGCCGTGAACATTGCCGCAGATATTGCCGATCAGGATACAGTTCAGACTTCTTCTGATAATCTGCGGAAGATCCGCCTCCTGATACAGTTCCCGGAGCGGATTATGAAGCTTGATTTTACCGGTCATTAAAAGTGAAGCCCTTTTCTGGATTCGCCCATGTATTTATCTGCCGGAACCGTTCTTCGTGCTTTCCGACAAAATTCTTAATCGCATATTATCAGAAAACGCGAAGAAGTCAATCCCATAAAAACGCCCATTTTCAATACCGCATGTTTGCGGGAATTATGCAATTTTCAGGGAGCCACATTCCGGATTGAAAATTCCCGTGCTTTTTGATATGATAAAGACACTGAAACGAAGAAAGGACCACACTATGAATATCAATGACAGAATCCACGGCTTTGTCGTAACCGAAGTCCGGGAAGAGCCGGAGCTGAAGGCAGTGATGTACCGCATGACGCACGAGAAAAGCGGCGCGGATCTGATCTGGCTGAAGCGCGACGATGAAAACAAGACCTTTTCGATCACCTTCAAGACCATTCCTTCCGACAACACCGGCGTTTTCCATATCCTCGAGCATTCCGTCCTGAACGGTTCCGAAAAGTATCCCGTGAAGGAGCCTTTTGTCGAGCTTCTGAAGAGCTCGCTGCAGACCTTCCTGAACGCGATGACCTTCCCCGACAAGACCACGTACCCGATCTCCTCCAGAAACGATCAGGATTTCCTGAATCTGATGGACGTCTATCTCGACGCGGTGCTTCATCCGCTCTCCGTCAAAGATCCGCACGCCTTCCTTCAGGAGGGCTGGCATTATGAAATGGACAGCCTCACGGATACGCCGCGCTTCAACGGCGTCGTGTTCAACGAAATGAAGGGCGCCTATGCCTCTCCGGACTCTCTTCAGGAAGAGAAGCTGACCGCGCTTCTCTTCCCGGACAACTGCTACGGCTATGATTCGGGCGGAAATCCGGAATTCATTACGGACCTTACCTATGAAAAATATCTCGAGAACCATGCACGCTTCTATCATCCGAGCAACGCGCGCATTTTCCTCGACGGGGCGATCGATCCGGAGCCGGTATTTGCAAGGATCGACAGCTATCTTCATGACTTCGATCGGATCGATGTGGACGCGGAGATTCCCTACCAGCAGCCCGTCTGCCCCGAAGAAGCCTGCATTTCCTATGAGATCGGCGAGGAAGACGATGCCGAAAACAAGGTGCTTCTATCAGAGGGCTACGTCTACGGCACTTATCAGGACAGCCTGAAAAGCCTGGCCTTCTCGGTAATCAGCTCGGTGCTTGCGGGCTCCAACGAAGCGCCGCTGAAGAAGGCGATTCTCGAGCAGGGCCTTGCCGAGGACATCAGCGTCGTCGCCTACAACGAAAGCATGCTGCAGCCCTTCCTGATGATCACGGTCGACAACACCTCGCTTGAGAAAAAGGACGCGGTCTATGAGACCATCCGAAGCGTCTTCAAGGAGCAGGCGGAACAGGGGCTCGACCGCACGCGCGTCTATGCCGTCCTGAACAATATTGAATTCACCACAAGGGAAAAGGATTTCGGCGGCATGCCGAAGGGCCTTGTCTATGCCATGAGCGCCATGGATTCCTGGCTCTACGGCGGCGACCCGATGCAGAATCTCCTGTACGACGAGCTCTACAAGGCGTTCAGAAAGAAAATTGAAGAAGGCTATCTTGAGGAGCTGATCCGTACGGAAATCCTCGGATCTTCGCACCACGCGCGCCTGACCATGGTGCCCAGCAAGACGCTCGGTCAGGAAAAGGCCGAAGCCGAGAAGGCCCGCGTCCTTCAAAAGACCGCGGACTGGGACGATCAGAAAAAGAAGGAGGTCATCGAGCAGTTCCGTCGCCTTCGCGAACGTCAGAATACGCCCGACACCCCGGAACAGCTCGCGTCGCTGCCTATGCTGAGTCTTTCCGACATTCCGGAGCGCGTGGCCGCGCTTTCGCAGGAAATCACCGAAAAAGACGGCGTCGCCGTGCTTCTTCAGCCTAATGACACCGAGGGGATCACCTATCTTGACCTGTATTTCTCGCTCGCGGACATTCCGCAGGAGGCCTTATCGGACGTCGCCTTCTACGCCGCGCTTCTTGCGCAGCTTCCGACGGAGAATTACGACATCCTCGGCATCCGAAGCGAGATCGAAGCAAACCTCGGCGTTTTCACGGCAGCGCCCGTGGTGTTCGGCCGGAAGAAATCCGTGACCGATTCCGCCGACTACCTGAATGTCCATCTGTCCTTCCTGAAGGACCGCGCGAAAGACGCGATCCGCATCCTGAAAGAAGTGCTTCTGCACTCCCGCGCGGAGGATCCGCAGATTGTCGCAGACATTCTGAAGCAGATGAAGTTCGGCATGGAGCAGTCCGTCATCGGCGCCGGAAACCGTTACGGCTACCGGCGGGCACTGGCCTCCTTCCTGACCTCCGCCGCGGTTCAGGAAAGCTTCACCGGCATCTCCTACCTTCGGTATCTGCAGGATCTGGATCGCCGCTTTGAAAATGAAACCGCTGAAATTCTTCAGAAGCTGAACGCCTGGCCTGAAAAGCTCTACGCGAAAAAGCGCCTCGTCGTATCCGTCACCGGCGACTGCGAGGAAGGCCTCCTTCAGGGCGTTCTTGATCTCTTCCCCGAAGGATCCGCGCCCGAAACGGCCGCGCGCACCGTCTTCCCGAAGGAAGCCCTCGGCATCGTCATTCCCTCGGAGGTCGGCTTTGCGACCAAGGGCATCAACACCACAGCGCTCGGACTTCTGAGCGGCGGCACCGCGGAAGTGGCCGCGCAGTACCTGACCTTCAATTATCTGTGGAACACCATCCGTGTCAAGGGCGGCGCCTACGGAACCGGACTCATCTCCGATGACCGGGGAAGCACCGGCATCTACAGCTACCGCGATCCGAACCCGGCAGGCAGCCTCGAAGCCTACAGCCTCTGCGGCGCAGAGCTTCGCGCCTTCGCGGAAAGCTCCGAGTCCATTGACAAATACATCATCAGCACGATCTCCAACACCGATCCTCTGCTGACCCCGAGAAGCGCCGGGAAGCTCGCCCAGGCCCTCTATTTCCGGGGAATCACCGAGGAAGACCGCATGCAGGAACGCAGCGAAATCCTTCACACCGACAAGGCCGCGCTCCGCGCCTACAGTGAAACGCTCGACACCGCCCTCTCCGAGGCCTCCGTCTGCGTCATTGCCGGAAAATCCGTGATCGACGCGATGGCCGATAAGCTCGACCGCATCGAAAACCTCCAGTAATCGTGTCATGTCGAGCGGAGCGGGTGGGGACATCCCATGAGCTTATCGACAACCTGATGGGATCCCTCGACTCGGGATGACAATAAAAAACCACGCCTTCTGTGCGAACGCCTGAAACGTTGTGAGCACAGAAGGCGTGGTTTTTTCATAAGTCACAGTCCGACGGAGCGGGCGGTTTCCTTCAGCGTCGCGGCGGACTGCAGAAGCGCCTCGGTTTCGCGCTTGTTGAGGTCGATCGGCACCTGCGTTTCGACGCCGTTCTTGCCGACGTTCCGTGCAGCGGATACGGCGTCATCGGCCGG
>CAMOZF010000010.1 GCA_946630765.1 uncultured Lachnospiraceae bacterium
AAAACACAGGTGACAATCAAGGAGACTGCGCTGCTTGAAGACTGCCTGTGCCCGGAATGTAATAAGAGCTTTCTTGATTCGGAAGACGCCCCGCATCTGTTCAAGAAAGGGTTCGCAATTGTGGGGAAGAATTCATTGCTCGTTGGTTGGAGAAGCGTGAACAACATTGACGTGCTCGTAAGCTCTTTCACACTGTATGAACATGAGACATATGAAGACTTCCTCAATGAGACGATAGGCTCAAACGTTGGCGAGCAGAATGTTTCAAGGCAAGGACAGAAAATGAAAATTATTGCCTACAGGGATGCGGCTGACATCGACGTGAGGTTCGAGGACGGGGAGGAAGTGAAGCATAAAGCTTACAAAAACTTCAAGATCGGTAAGATCCTGAATCCGGCCCTGGGATCACACTATAAATACAGAACCGCTTCATTATGGGCAAAACGGATCGGTGAAATAGTTACCGACCGGCACGGAGAAAAAGCCGAGATTATTGCCGCTGACAGATACAACCACATCACAATACGGTTCCTGTCAGACGGACTTATCCGTAAAAACAAAGTGTACTACGCATTGCAGCAGGGACAGTTTTCACGCGGAGAGAAGAAATCCAAAAAGTATATTGGCACGACAAGCAAAACAACCCGCGGGCAGGGCATGATGATTGTCGACTGTGACGGGTATAACAATGCTAAAGTCCTGATGGATGACGGAACTACCGTAAACGGTGCTTCCGTACAGGCGTTTCAGAAAGGACTAATCTTAAACCCGAACAACACTTATGAGACGGACTGGAAAGGAAAAGAGGGACGCAACAAAGACGATGAGCTGATGAGAATCGTTGCATATCGTGGATATAATGACATCGACGTTCTGATCGTTAAGTACAACCACGTTGTCGAACATACACGGGTCGACCGGTTTAAGAGCGGTGACATCAACTGTCCGCCAAGCATCAAATTTGTTGGGGAAAAAGGCGTTTCCGCAGAAGGTGAGGAAATAGAGATTGCCGTCTGGAGAGGCAGCAAGGACATTGATGTGAGGTACATTAAAGACGGGCATATCGTGAAACACCAGCGTCATGAAAACTTCACCGACGGAAAAACCCACCGCGGACGGGCCGGACACCACGCCCGGGTGATATGCGTTGAAACCGAGAAGGTCTACTGGTCGGTGGAGGAAGCGAAAAAAGATATCGGCGTTCCGCACGCTAACATTGTGGCCTGCTGCGCGGGGAGGATTAAGACAGCGGGCGGGTATCACTGGGAATATGTATCTCAGTGAGGTTAACGAAGGAGGTAAAATTACTGTGACGAAGAATGAATAGCACAAGAGACGCTGGGAATATGTAAAACGACTAACGCTATACAGAGACAGAGAGCGCACCTTCGGGTGCGTTTTCTGTTGCACGAAACTCCTGTGAAGTATCGTCGCAATCGTAGCGACCCGAATTTCCCGCATAACAATCACTGAGATAGTGTCACGCAATCAAGGAACCCTCTTGTTCGGAAGGGCAACAGTGGTTCGTCTGTGTGTCACTGGGAAGCAAAATCCGCCTCCAAATCAGACGGGTGACTGGAAGATAAACGCGAATCAGGGAAATCCTGCATTTTCACCAAAAGATAAACACGAATCAAAGGGAAAACCCGGAAATGGCAAAGAACAGAGTTGAACCAAAATCAAATGGAAAACGCGGAAACAGAATTTGGCTTAAATACTACATTTTTGAAAAAGCATTGAACCAGAATTAACGGGAAAACAACACTTTCAAGGCTTTCAAGGCCGCTTCTTGACCGTATTGATATTGTCACGGAGGTGCCGCGGGTGGATGTGAGAAAGCTGGAAACAGGAAATGAGACCGGCATGGATTCGGCCGGTCTTCGCGCGATGGTGGTGCGGGCCTGGGAGATCCAGAAGGATCGCTACAGGGATCTTGGAATTCTTTTCAATTCACAGCTTTCCGGCCGGGAGATCCGCACCTTCTGTACGCTTGGGAAGGAAGAACGGACGATTCTTTCGGAGGCATTTGAGCATCTGGAGCTTTCGGCGAGGGCCTATGACCGGATCCTGAAGGTTGCGCGGACGATTGCGGATATTGACGGCGCGGAGCGGATCGGGACGGCACACCTTCTGGAGGCGATTTCCTACCGCGCGGCGGACAGGAAGTTTTTCGGCAGCGGCAATCAATGATCGGAGGACAAAGGATGAACCCTGAAAACTGCTGGCTCTTTCTGAGCCTTGTTGCCGCGAATTCCGCCGGAAAGACCCGCGGGCTTCTCGTGAAGATGGAGCCCGAAGAGATCCTGGAGCTTCGCGGAAAAGATTTGTATGACTATGAGATCGGCGTGGATCTTCAGGAAATCAATGAATTTGACCGCTGGCGGGAGCCGGGCGCCGTCGCGCAGATCATCGACGAAATGGAGAAAAAGGACATCCGTTTTGTCGCAAGAAACGACCCGGATTTTCCGGAGGAGCTGATGAATCTGCAGGATGTTCCGATCGGCATCTATGTAAAGGGAACGCTTCCGGCCCATCAAAAGCCGAAGGTCTCGGTGATCGGCTCCAGAAGGTGCAGCGCCTACGGAAAGGAGTGCGCCTACTTTTTCGGCAGGGAGCTTTCAAAAGGCGGCGCGGAGGTGGTGTCGGGCATGGCGCTCGGCGTGGACGGCTATGCCGGATCTGGCGCGATGGACGGCGCCGGGCGGACGACCGCGGTTCTCGGCGGCGGGGTGGATCTGTGTTATCCCGCGGAGAATCTCGGCCTGTACAGAAGCATTCTCGATCAGGGCGGCTGCGTGATCTCCGAAAAGCCGCCGGGCTTCCCCTCAAGACCCTTTGTCTTCCCGAGAAGAAACCGGCTGATCAGCGCGCTCGGCGACTGCCTTGCGGTGATCGAGGCGGCGGAGCGCTCCGGCACGCGTACGACGGTCGAGATTGCGCTTTCTCTCGGGAAGGAGATCTTTGCGATTCCAGGGCGGATCGGAGAGCGGATGAGCCTCGGCTGCAATGCGCTGATCAAAAGCGGCGCGCATATTCTGACCTGTCCGGAGGATATTCTGCAGTATCTGGGGCTTCAGGTACAGAAAGACACCCAGAAAAAGCTCCGGGTCAGCCTGGAACCGAAGGAAAAGGCCGTCTGGGATCTGATCGGAAATGAACCGGTTTTTGTGGACGATCTGATGAAGAAGACGGGCTTTCCCGCCTCCGCCGTTCTCGAGCTTCTCGTGCGGCTTGAGATTAAGGGCCTTGTCCGGAAGGAAGCCATGTCCGGCTACGTCCGCGTCCGGCTCGATAAAAATATCTGACGGCGGCTTCCGATCCGCGTCTTGTGATTGACAAGGTACGGATCTGGACTTATAATAATACAGTTATATCACCTAAAAGAGGAGACCCCAGAATATGAAGATCGGATGTGTGAAAGAGATCAAAAATAATGAGTACCGTGTGGGACTGACGCCGGACAATGTGAAAGCCTATGTCGCCGCGGGCCATCATGTGTATATGGAAAAGGGCGCAGGCATCGGTTCCGGCTTCACAGATAACGAATACGTCAATGCGGGCGCGTCGCTTCTGGATGAGGCGGCGGATGTCTGGCATATGTCGGATATGATGATCAAGGTCAAGGAGCCGCTTCCGGAGGAATATCCCTTATTCCATGACGGACTGATCCTTTACACCTATCTGCATCTCGCGGCGGATCCCGGACAGCTGGAGGCGCTTCTTCGCGGAAAGGTCCGCGCGGTCGCATATGAGACGATTCAGGAAAAGGATCATTCGCTTCCCTGCCTCGCGCCGATGTCGCAGATCGCAGGCCGCCTGTCGATCCAGGAGGGCGCAAAATATCTCGAGAAGAAGTTCGGCGGAGAGGGCATCCTTCTTGCCGGCGTACCGGGTACCCCGAAGGCAAATGTCGTGATTCTCGGCGGCGGAACCGTCGGAATGAACGCCTGCAAGATTGCGGTCGGCATGGGTGCGAACGTGACGATTCTGGACGTGAATCTGAAACGCCTCGAGGAGCTGGACAATATGTTCGGCGCGCATATCCAGACGCTCGTCAGTAATGACAGCAATGTGGAGCGCGTGCTGCGGGACGCGGACCTTGTCATCGGTTCCGTTCTGATCCCCGGCGGCTCGACCCCGAAGCTTTTCAAGGCGAAATACCTTCCGGAAATGAAGAACGGCGCGGTGTTTGTGGATGTGGCGATCGACCAGGGCGGCTGCGGCGAGACCTCGCACGTAACGACCCACGACGACCCCGTCTATGTACAGGGCGGCGTTGTGCACTACTGCGTCGGCAATATGCCCGGTGCGGTGCCGAGAACCAGCACGATCGCGCTGACAAACGCGACCATTCGTTACGGGCTTCAGATTGCGGCGGACGGAATCGAGGAAGCCTGCCGGAAGAGTGAAGTGATCCGCTCCGGCGTCAATACCTGGGACGGAAAGCTGACCTGTAAAAATGTGGCCCTCGCCCATCATCTTCCCTGCACGGATCTCATGGAGCTTCTGTAAAAGAAAGCCCGATCAGCTGGCGGGGATTTGAAAAAGAAAGAAAGTCTGAGTGATGAAAAAAGTAATTCTGAAAATTGTTGATGAATATCTGGTCTGGGTTCTTGCGATCGGCGGCGTGCTGCTTCTTCTGTACGGCATCTGGTTCCAGACGGAAGGGCTGACGCTTGCGGAAACCCCGCTTTCCTCCATGTTCATGGTGGTGCTGGCGGGCTGCGGCGTAAGTGCTGTAATGATGACATTCCTTCTGAACCAGACGAAGAAGAAACGCATCACCGGCGGGAAAATGCCCAGGCGGTCAGACCTCAAAGGCATGCTCCGGGGATATATGATTACATTTGTCCTGTGCCTGATTATCGTTTATACGGCGAAAAATGTGTCTTTCTTCTACCTGGGCCTTGCCGGCATGTCCTTTTCCTTTACGGCAGCCTGGTACTATCTGATCTGGGGCTTTATTGAGAAAAAGAAAGACGAAGCGAAGGAAGCCGCGTAATGGATACGAAGATCCTGAAAACGGCGGAGCTTCCACTTCGGGAAATTGTGGATGAGGCTGCCGCGGTATTTGCCGGGGGCGGCCTTGTCGCATTTCCGACAGAGACGGTGTACGGCCTCGGAGGAAACGGGCTTTCCGCGGAATCCTCGGCGAAAATCTACGCGGCGAAGGGCAGACCCTCCGACAATCCGCTGATCCTACACATCGGACGGATCGAGCAGCTGCCGCCTCTTGTGACAGAGATTCCGGAAGCCGCAGAGAAGCTGATGAAGGCCTTCTGGCCCGGCCCGCTGACGATCATTTTCAAAAAGTCGCCGCTTGTCCCCGATAAGACCTCGGGCGGCCTTTCGACGGTTGCGGTCCGCATGCCGGTGCACCCTGTGGCGCAGGCGATGCTTCTTCGGACAGAGCTTCCGATTGCCGCGCCCTCCGCGAATCTTTCCGGGCGGCCGAGCACGACAAAGGCCTCGCATGTGATCGAGGACCTTTTCGGGCGCGTGGAGCTGATCATCGACGACGGAGAGGTGCCGATCGGCATGGAATCCACGATCATCGACGTTACCGAGGAGAAGCCGGTGCTTCTTCGCTACGGCTATATCACGGTACCGATGATCGAGGAAGTGATCGGGGAGATCCGGATCGATCCTGCGATCCGCCGCGAGAATATTATTTCGCACACGGTCAGCGTGGAACATCCGAAAGCGCCGGGAATGAAATACAGGCACTATGCGCCGAAGGCGCCGCTTGCGATTGTTTCGGGAACAGAGGAGAAGATCATTTCGACGATCCGGAAAAAGGCCGGGAAAAGCACGGGCATCCTGACATTTGACGAGCATCTTCCGTACTTCACGGAGGGCGTTCCGGTGTCTTTAGGGAGCATCAAGGATCCCTCGATGATCGCGCACAATCTGTTTTCCGCGCTCCGCTCCTTCGACAGTCTTCCGGTGACGGAGATCCTGGCGGAGGACCTGACGGCGCACGATATCGGCGGCGCGAGCATGAACCGGCTTCTGAAGGCGGCCGGCGGAACGGTGATCGCGGCAGAATAAAAAATGAGGCAAATGATAAACGGCAGATCCATTTCTTAAAAAGGAGACAGGAGATGTACGAGCGCAGAGATTATATCAACTGGGACGAATATTTCATGGGGATCGCGATGCTGAGCGCGATGCGCAGCAAGGACCCCAATACGCAGGTCGGCTGCTGCATCGTCAGCAGCAAGAACCGGATCATGTCGGTCGGCTACAACGGCTTCCCGAACGGCGTGCCGGATTCGGAATTCAGCTGGTCCAGGGAGGGAGAGGACAATAAGTACCTCTATACCGCGCACAGTGAGCTGAATGCGATCCTGAACTACCGCGGCGGATCTTTAGAGGGCGCGAAGCTTTATGTAACGCTTTTCCCCTGCAATGAGTGCGCGAAGGCGATCATTCAGTCAGGCATCCGGGAGCTGATCTACGCGGACGACAAATATGCCGATACCCCCGGCATCCGCGCCAGCAAACGCATGCTTGCCCGCGCCGGCGTTTCCTTCCGCCAGTACGAGCCCTCGGGACGCGAGATCACGATTCGCGTATGAAAGATAACGGGCGGCATGAGGTTTTCCGGAATCTGAGTCTGATCCTGCAGGTCGGGCTGACGGTGCTTGTGCCATTTGTCGGGCTTTTATTCTTAGGCGTCTTTCTGGACCGCAGATTCGGGACGAAGTTCTGGACCGTTCTTCTGATGCTTCTCGGACTTTCGGGCGGGCTTTCGGGCGCCTGGGGACTGCTTCGCGCCTCCTATCGGAAGGAGGACCCGGTGAAGGAGGAATACGATCTGATGGAAGGCTTCCATCCGGAGAACCGTTCTGGTAAGACTGCGGAATCCGGCGCTGAAAAGACAGAAGCAAAGGAGCGTTCCCATGAAAAATAAATACTTCGAGGAGCTGAAGGACATGGGCTTTTCGGAGGATTTCGACGACTGGTCGGACGAGGAATTCGAGCCGGTGCCAAAGGAACAGGATGACCCTTCCGTCGTGGAAAACACGGTGAAGCGGGTACTGCTTCTGATCGTTTTTCTGACCGTTCTTGAAGAAATCCTGATTTTCCTTCTGATCGGCGGAATCGTGCCGAAGTTCTCCCTGACCAAATGGTCCTGCATGCTCGGACTCTTTCTTGGGAGCGGGATCGGGGCCCTGATGTTCTACCTGATGAAGCTTCAGATTGTCCGGCTGTCCGAGGCGGACCCGGAGGACCGGTCGGTACGATGGAAGCTGAAATTCGGCGCTATCGGAAGAATTCTTCTTGTCGCCGGCGCTGCAGCCGGGGCGCTGTTTATTCCGGCGGTTCATCCGGTCGCGCTTCTTGTCGGCGTCCTGAATCTGAAAATTTCCGTACTTTTATATCCCGTACTTGACAGAAAAGGGAAAAACGTGTAGAATTATCATGTTGTTTTGTGCACATTAAAAATATATAAGGAGGTACTCCTGTGGAATCAGTGAGTTTAACAACGGTCATTGTTATTGTTGTAGCAGCGATCGTCGTTGTCGCTGCTGCAGCTGTTATCTGCTATATACTCGGTCAGAACCGGCAGAAAAAGATTTTCAATGAAAAGGTCGGGTCCGCCGAGCAGAAGTCCAGAGAGATCATTGACGACGCTCTCAAGACGGCAGAGAACACGAAAAGGGAAGCACTTCTTGAGGTGAAGGAAGAGTCGCTTCGTTCGAAAAACGAGCTGGATCGGGAAATCCGCGAAAGACGCAGTGAGATTCAGAAGGCCGAAAGGCGTATTTCGAACAAGGAAGAGGCACTGGACCGCAAGGCCGAAAACATGGAGAAGCGCGAGAACGCGTTTTCCCAGCGTGAAGAAGGCCTGAACCGCAAGTATGCCGAACTGGACGAGAAGACAGCAGAGATAACGAAGGAACTGGAACGTATCTCAGGCCTTACCTCCGAACAGGCAAAAGAACATCTGCTTAAATCTTTGGAAGATGACGTGAAGAAAGACGCGGCGAAGCTGATCCGTGAACTGGAAAGCCAGGCAAGGGAAGAAGCTTCCAGACGTGCCCGTGATATTGTGGTGACAGCGATTCAGCGCTGCGCCGCAGATCAGGTATCTGAAAGCACGATTACGGTGGTTCAGATTCCGAGCGACGAGATGAAGGGACGCATTATCGGTCGCGAAGGGCGAAATATTCGCGCTTTGGAGACCTTAACCGGCGTAGAACTGATCATCGACGATACACCGGATGCGGTTGTACTTTCCGCGTTCGACCCGATACGGCGTGAGGTTGCCCGCATCGCCCTCGAGAAGCTGATCCTTGACGGACGGATTCATCCGGCCCGCATCGAGGAGATGATCGAGAAGGCGAAAAAGGAAGTGGACCAGCGTTGCAGAGAAGAAGGAGAGAAGGCAATTCAGGAAGTGGGTGTCCACGGCATTCATCCGGAGCTCGTGAAGCTCCTGGGAAGAATGTACGTCAGAACCAGCTACGGTCAGAATGCGCTGAAGCATTCTGTGGAAGTGGCACTTCTTTCAGGCCTTATGGCTTCGGAACTGGGCCTCGATGTCCGTATGGCGAAGCGTGCGGGACTTCTGCACGATATCGGCAAGGCCATCGATCATGAGACGGAAGGATCACATGTTCAGCTTGGCGCTGAGCTGTGTAAGAAATACAAAGAGTCTGCGATTGTCATCAATGCAGTAGAGTCCCATCATGGCGATGTGGAGCCCACATCCATGATTTCGTGCATCGTACAGGCGGCAGACATTATTTCGGCTGCGCGTCCCGGCGCCCGCCGTGAGACGATTGAGACCTATATCAACCGTCTCAAGCAGCTGGAAGAGATTACGAATTCATATGCAGGTGTTGAAAAGTCCTATGCCGTTCAGGCAGGACGTGAAGTTCGGGTAATGGTAATTCCTGAAAAGGTCAGTGACGCGGATATGGTGTTGATGGCAAGAAACATCAGCAAACAGATCGAGGACGAGATGCAGTATCCCGGCCAGATCAAGGTCAATGTGATCAGAGAGTCGCGGGTCACCGACTACGCAAAATAACTGAGAGCCTGGGGCAGGTATGCGGAGATCCGTATACCTGCCCCTTTTTCGTGGGTAAGCCGGAAAAGCGACCGAAAAGTTATGATTTTTCTGTGAAATGCCGGAGAAAGCGCGGAAAGGTCACTTGATCGGCGGCGGCATTTGTGCTATTATATAAAGTCGAGCGAAAAGAACTCGATCACTGCCGTATCCGCCTTTTCCGAGAAAGGAGAAGCAGCAAAAACGGCAGGATCATCAGATACCATGCACGAGAGGAGTATGCAAAATGACCAAGGTTGATGTAATTTCCGGATTCTTAGGCGCCGGAAAAACGACACTTATCAAAAAGCTTCTTGCGGAAGCGTTAAAGGATGAAAAGGTTGTGCTGATTGAGAACGAATTCGGCGAGATCGGTATTGACGGCGGCTTCTTAAAGGACGCGGGCGTTCAGATCACCGAGATGAATTCGGGCTGCATCTGCTGCTCACTGGTCGGCGATTTCGGCAAAGCGCTTCAGCAGGTCATCAGGGACTATGCGCCGGACCGCGTGATTATCGAGCCCTCGGGCGTCGGCAAGCTTTCCGACGTGATGTCTGCCGTAAAGCGCGTTTCCGAGCAGTGCCAGCTTGAACTGAACAGCGCCACCACGGTTGCCGATGCTTCCAAGGTGAAGATTTACATGAAAAACTTCGGCGAGTTCTACGACAATCAGATCAGCTCCGCCGGCGCGATCGTGCTTTCCCGTTCGCAGAATGTTTCTGAGGAAAAGCTTGCAGCGGACGTCGAGATGCTGCGTGAGAAGAACGCCCAGGCCAGAATCCTGACAACGCCCTGGGACGAGCTTCCCGGCGAGCGGATTCTTGCGGTCATGGAGGACGCGCAGGATCTGACGCTTCAGCTGATGGAGGAAGCGCATCTGATCGCCCTGAAGGACGAGGAAGAGGAAGAAGCGCACGGACATCATCACCATCACGATCATGACGATCACGACGAGGATGAGCATGAAGAGCATGAGCATCACCATCACGATCATGACGATCACGACGAGGATGAGCACGAGGAGCATGAACATCACCATCATGATCACGATGATCACGACGAGGATGAACATGAGCATGAGGATGAGCACGAACATGAACATCATCATCACCACCATCATCACCATCACCACGGGGAGCATGATGCGGACGAGGTGTTCCAGAGCTGGGGCGTTGAAACGCCGAAAAAGTTCGAACGTGCAGAGCTTGAAAAGATCCTCGAGAAGCTTTCGGAGTCTTCCGAGTACGGCGTGATCCTTCGTGCGAAGGGCATGGTTGCACTGACAGACGGCAGCTGGGGATATTTCGATCTGACGCCGGAAGAGTACGAGATCCGGGAAGGCGCGCCGGATTATACAGGCCGCCTCTGCGTGATCGGTGCCGATCTGAAGGAAAAGGAAGTCGCGGCGCTTTTCGGACTGTAATCAATAGAAGGAGACATTATGAGACAGGATCCGACGATTCCGGTATATCTGATTACCGGGTTCCTGGACGGGGGAAAAACCAACTTCCTGAAGTACACCATGCAGGAGGACTATTTTAACGACGGTTCCAAGACGCTTCTGATCCTCTGTGAGGAGGGTGAAGAGGAGTACGAGCCCGCGATGCTGAAACGCTGCAATACGAAGCTGGAGCTCGTGGATTCCGAAGAGGATCTCACGGAGAAAACCATCCAGAAGCTTGCACTGAAGCACCGTCCGGAGCGTGTCATTATCGAATTCAACGGCATGTGGTCCGTGAAAAAGCTGCTGGATCTGAAACTTCCGAGATACTGGATGATCTACCAGATCATTACGATTCTGGACGGCGCGAATTTCGGACTTTACCTGAATAACATCAAGATGACGGCGATGGAAATGCTCACGAACACCGATCTTGTGATCTTCAACCGCTGCAGGCCGGACAGTGATCTCGTGCTGTATCAGCGGACGCTTCGCTCGGTCAACCAGAAATGCGATCTCGTATTCGAGGACGACAAGGGCGAGCCGCTGGAGTGCCCGGAGCCGGATCTTCCCTACGATATCAAGGGAACGGACATCGAGATCAGCGATGAAAATTACGGCACCTTCTATATCGATCTTCCGGAGCATCCGGAGCGTTATGAAGGCAAGAAAATTCACCTGTGTGTTCAGGTCATGCAGAGCAAGGAAGCGCCCGCGCCGAATGTCATGGTGGCCGGCCGCCGCGCGATGACCTGCTGCGAGGCGGATATCCGCTTCCTGCCGTACCTTTTCATTTACGACAAGGCCAGAAGCATTGAAAACCGCGCGTTTGTCAATGTGACGGCCACACTGAAATGGGAATATCATGACGCATATCAGGAGAAGGGACCGGTTTTCTACGTGGATGATCTGAAGCTGGCGAACCGTCCTGCCGACGAACTGATTTATTTCTGATTGAACACTGAAAGGGAGCGGGCTTCCGTCCGCTCCCTTATTTACTCTTTGGGGGTACGAAAATGTCTGACCTGAACCGGCCATGGATTTATATCGTCATCGGCGTGATCCTTCTTGCCATCCTGATCTACAGCCTGGTCACATCCAAGAGAAGAAAAAGAGCGCGGCTTCTCGGGAAGATCCGTGCGCAGTACGGGACGCTGCCGAAGCGCGAGTACAGCGATGAAGAGCTGAAGAAAATCCGGAGCTATTTCGAGAGAGTCAAAACAGACGGCTATTACGTCGATGATATCACCTGGAATGACCTGGATATGGACTCGGTCTTTATCGCGATGAACCATACCTTTTCCTCGGCCGGCGAAGAAGTGCTGTACGACCTTCTTCGGGAGCCGGTGTTCTCGGAGGAGGAGCTTCAGGAGCGTGAGCGTGTGATCCGTTATTTCAAGGAGAATACGCCCGCGCGGGAGGCTTTCCAGCTGCGTTATGCCGCGATCGGCCGCACCCGGAAGTTCTCTCTTGTGGAGTTTCTGCATCAGTTCAAGTCGCTGGAAACGCAGCCGGATATGACCTATCTGCTGCATGTGTTTCTGCTTCTTGCGGCGGCCGTCGTGCTCTTCTTCAACGTGCTTCTCGGGATTCTTGCGATACTTGGTGTGACGATCTACAATATCTACACCTATTACAAGCAGAAAGCCAGCGTGGAACCCTATTATATTTCACTTGCGGCGATCGCTTCCCTGATCGACGGCGCGGAGGTGATCGGAAACCAGACGCTGAAGGAGCTGGACCCGGTGAAGGAGTACATTGCGGTTCTGAAGGAGAACTGCAAGCCGGTCCGCTCGCTGAAAAGGGACATGAAATGGCTCGGCTCCGGCACGGTCGCGGGCTCCTCGGGAGACATCGCACAGCTTCTTCTGGATTATCTTCGGATGGTCACTCACCTGGATTTCCTGAAGTTCAACCGCATGGTGCGCTCCGTGGTTAATCACGAGGAACAGATCCTGACCCTTTACCGCACGATGGGCTTCCTGGAGGCCATGATTGCGGTCGGGTCCTACCGGGAGACGATTCCCTTCTGCACGCAGGCGGAGTTCTGCGGCAATGAAAAGGTACTCGCGATCAAGGACGAATACCATCCGCTTCTTCGGGAACCGGTGGCGAACAGCTTCGATGAAAAGCGTTCGCTGCTTCTCACGGGCTCGAACGCCTCCGGTAAATCCACCTTCCTGCGGACGACGGCGCTTGCGGTACTGATGGCGCAGACCGTGAATACGGTGCACGCCCACAGCTACAGGGGCGGCTTCTTCCGGGTCTACAGCTCGATGGCGCTTCGGGATGATATCGAGAGCGCGGAGAGCTATTTCATCGTGGAAATCAAGTCTCTGAAGCGGATCATGGACGCGGTTCCGAAGGAGGAGACGCCGGTCCTCGCCTTTATCGACGAGGTGCTTCGCGGCACCAATACCGTGGAGAGAATCGCGGCTTCCGCGCAGATTCTGAAGGATCTTGCCGGGAAAAATGCGATGCTCGTCACGGCAACGCACGATATCGAGCTCACGGAGCTTCTGAAGGATATTTACTCGAATTACCATTTTGAAGAGGAAATTGTGGACAACGAGATCCGCTTCAACTATGTCCTTCAGAAAGGAAAAGCGACCAGCCGGAACGCGATCAAGCTGCTTTCGGTGATGGGCTACGGAAAAGACGTCGTGAAGGCGGCCGAGGAAACGGCGGAACGCTTTGTTTCGGAGGGTGTATGGACGCTCTCATGAAGGTCGAACTCTATACCGACGGCGCCTGCTCCGGGAATCCCGGGCCGGGCGGCTACGGAAGCATTCTGAGGTATGTCGACCCTTCCGGAAAGCTGCATGAACGGGAGCTTTCCGAAGGCTTCCCGGAGACGACCAATAACCGGATGGAGCTTCTGGCGGTATGTGTGGGTCTGGAAAAGCTGAATCGCCCCTGCGAGGTTGCGGTCTACTCGGATTCCCAGTATGTCTGCAATGCGATGAATCAGGGCTGGATCTACGGCTGGAAGAAAAAGGATTTCCGGCGCGGGAAGTCTGACGAGGTGAAAAATATCGACCTCTGGGAGCGGCTTCTTGAGGATATGAAGCCGCACAGAGTCAGCTTCACCTGGGTAAAGGGCCACGCCGGACATCCGCTGAACGAGCGCTGCGACCGCCTTGCGGTTTCCGCGTATAAAGCGCTCCAGAACGAGTAGAGGGCGCATTTTCGGGCGGATTTTCTGCTTCGACATCTTCTCATTGATAAAGTCTGAGAATTATGATAATATAGTACAAAGTACTCTGTATTAACAGGAGGAATCTCTATGAAAGGCATTATCCTTGCCGGCGGTTCGGGAACACGTCTGTATCCCCTGACCAAAGTGACCAGTAAGCAGCTTCTGCCGATTTACGACAAACCGATGATTTATTACCCGCTTTCTGTGCTGATGATGGCGGGCATCCGGGATATTCTGATTATCTCCACCCCGGAAGATACGCCGAGATTCGAGGCGCTTCTCGGGGACGGCGCACAGTTTGGCGTGCATCTTTCCTACGCGGTACAGCCGTCTCCGGACGGACTTGCGCAGGCCTTCATCATCGGCGAGGAATTTATCGGAAACGATAAGGTGGCCATGATCCTCGGAGATAATATTTTCCACGGCCACGGCCTCAAGAACCGCGTGAGAAATGCGGCGAAAAAGGAAGTCGGCGCAACGGTCTTCGGTTACTATGTCGATGATCCGGAGCGCTTCGGCATCGTCGAGTTCGACGCCGAAGGAAAAGCCGTGTCGATCGAGGAAA
>CAMOZF010000011.1 GCA_946630765.1 uncultured Lachnospiraceae bacterium
GCGGCGCCGACATCTGGGGCGGTGTCAGAGACCTGCAGCAGATCGTGAAGATCGACGGCCTGCAGATTTACTATCGCGGTGTTGACCCGACGGGTATCGGCGACTGCTCGATGACCGGCTACAATGTTCCCTGCCGGATCGGCGAAGCGATCTGCATGCCCGGCGATATCGTTCACGGCTCCCTTTCGGGCGTCATTTTCATCCCGGCACAGCATGCCGAGATGGTGGCGGAGCACGCCGAGAAGTCTCATATCCGCGACGTCTTCGGTTTCGACCGTCTGGCCTCCAAGACCTACACGACCGCTGAAATCGACCGTCCGTGGACCGTTCCGATGATGTACGACTTCATCGACTGGTTCAAGAATGATCCCCGTGCCGAGCAGTATTCGTACCTGACCTGGGATAAGGAACTGGAAGATGCCAAGGAACGTGAGGCGAAGGAAGCAAACCGCACTGAAACGATCCTGTAATAACATCCCTTTCTCAACTCGCCGGAGGGATTGCATAACTCGCCGGAGGGATTGCATTTCTTCTTCGGAGACGCGGGAAGTCTCCTCAGAAGAAACGCAATAACCCTCCGGATCGGGTGTGCTGGCACATGGACGACCTGTGTCATGTCGAGCGAGCGCAGCGAGTCGAGACATCCCATCCGGACGGAAAGTTTTCCCTCCGGCTCGGGTGTGTTGGCGCATGGATGACAGAGAGAAGGGGAGAGCTCAGACCATCCGTGCCTCAAGGGGACGCCTGGAACGTTGTCCCCGGAGGCACGGATGGTCTGAGCGTCCGGGCTGCGAGAAAAAAAGCTCTGACAGTTTGTCAGAGCTTTTTTTCTGCGATGGCGGTGTAAAGGTTCGGGACGGCGAAGAAGGGCTGGCCTGTCATCTTGTAGCCGCGGTGGCGGAAGACGGAGGCGAGCGTCCTTAAGTAGAAGCCGTGCATCACGAGGACATAGTCGCCGTCCGGGAGCTTTTCGATGAAATCTACAAGTTTCCCGGCGCGCCTTCTGGAGGCGCTGCGCCGTTCGGGCTGCCGCTTCATCGGCAGATACCATTGGGCGCGCCCGAGGAAGTTCATAAAATGGCGCTCGAAGCGGTGGCCGGTGTCCATAAAGGAACGAAGCGGAATTTCGTTCAGCAGATCTTCGATCACGGTGTAGTCATGGACGCCGAGGAACTGCTCTGCGGTCTGATGCGTGCGCTTGTAGGGACTGACAAAGACTTTGGCCTTCGGACTGATGTCCAGATGCTGCGTGACCGGAAGAATATCGTAATGGTCATAGTCCAGCCAGGCCTGATCGAATTCTTTGGAATTGTATTTTTTAACCCATGGCATGTCAACCTGCCCATGGCGGATCATGGTTACCCTCATATGGTCTCCTTCATGATGATCATCGGGAATCGTCTGAATGATTCAAAATTTATCGGTATGCTGTCGAAATGTGTCTCAGTTACAACTGTCAGGATTATAACACAGGCGGTGCATCCTTGACAATAAAAAATCAGAGAATTATAATTAAGTTTCAATAATGATTCGATGAAGGAGAAGATGAATCGTGTTCAATTCCGGGAATATGATCGCGCTTGTTGTCTTCCTGCGAAGAAGGCCCTGCTGATGGAGAGGGCAGCTTTCAATCTGTCGGACTGCAGAATCTGTCCGCGAAACTGTGACAAAAACCGCGCCGGGAATGCGCGCGGCTTTTGTCTTGCCTCCGGGGAGAAGGTCATGCTTTCCCGCGCAGCGCTGCATTTCTATGAAGAACCCTGCATCAGCGGCACTCGGGGCTCTGGCGCGGTATTCTTCTCCGGCTGCAGCCTTCGCTGTCTGTACTGTCAGAATCTTGAAATCTCCCGGATGAGGATCGGCAGGGAGGTCAGCGTATCGAGACTTTCGGAAATCTTTCTTGAGCTGCAGGAGAAGGGGGCGCATAACATCAACCTCGTGACGCCGACACATTATGCGCTGCAGATCCGGGAGGCGGTGCTTGAGTCGCGCGAAAACGGCCTTTCGATACCGATCGTCTGGAACACCTCCGGCTATGAAAAGGCGGAGACCCTCGCGGCGCTTTCGGATGTCGTCGATATCTATCTTACGGATTTCAAATACATGGATAAAAAGCTTGCGGCGGATTTCTCCATGGCGCCGGACTATCCGGAAAGGGCGAAGGAAGCGCTTCTGGAAATGCTGAGGGAGAAGCCCCGCTGTGTCTATGACAGCGAAGGGATGATGCAGTCGGGCGTGATCGTCCGGCATCTCGTCCTGCCGGGGCATGTGAAAAATACGCGGGCGGTTCTGGCGTACCTTTCGGGGCTCGGGAAAGAACATTTTGTCCTGAGCCTGATGAGCCAATATACGCCGGTTCGGAAGATCGAAAGGTATCCGGAGCTGAACCGCCGCCTGACGAAGCGGGAATACGAAAAGGCCGTGGATGCGGCCCTTTCCCTCGGCTTTACAGACGCCCTGATTCAGGAGGGCGGCGCGGCGGAGGAGAGCTTTATCCCGGCCTTTGATTATGAAGGAGTTTGATCAACGTTTTCCGACGTATCGGGAGGAGCCGAGCCCGAGGATCATCACAAAGATCGGCTCGAGGAAGATCAGCCCGAGGAAATAGCCGATTCCGTGGCCATAGGCGCGCGAGACCTTCCAGGTTTCAATGATCGACATCAGGCTGACGACGGCGGAAAATGCCCGGCCGAGCCACAGGGCCCAGCTTGAATCGGTGTTCCGAAGAAGAAGCGCCGATACGACCGAAAGCGCCGCGAGCAGAAGAAAAGCGCCGCCGGACCAGGTGATCTTGAAAAGCGTGTAGTAGTTGTAGACCGGAATCAGGGATTTCCAGCCGGGTTCCCCGGCCTTCACAAAAAGCATCCACTGCGCGACAATCTGCAGGAAATAGAACAGAATCATCAGCCCGATCATCCATAAGCCGGCGCCGAAAAGCCAGGCGAAAAAATCCATAATAGTACCTCTTTCTTGATAGTGAATCGTGAAGGACGGGCAGATCATTCTGCCCATCCGTTTGTCACATCGGAAAGAATAACATATTTGCCGCCGGAAGTAAAGCAAGCTCTGCTTGCAAAATTCCGGTTGACTTTTCTCTCCGGCTGTGCTATCATATTTCAGCGGCTTGTGGAGAGGTATCGAAGTGGTCATAACGAGGCGGGCTTGAAAACCGTTTGCCGGAGACGGCACATGGGTTCGAATCCCATCCTCTCCGTCGCTTTCAAATTTCATATCAGATGAATTTGACTTTTTTGGAGAAGTACTCAAGAGGTCGAAGAGACACCCCTGGAAAGGGTGCAGGTCGTTAATAGCGGCGCGCGGGTTCAAATCCCGCCTTCTCCGTTTCAAATGAGCCCGGAAATCAGCGAGAGCGCGGTTTCCGGGTTTCTTCTTTTCCGAATGGAAATACCATGAGCCCCCTGAACACAGGGCGCGGCAGACCGAAGGCTTTGGAGGCAGTGAAATGAACAGAAATCAGACAGAACAGGGCGGCGCGGAGGCGCGGATTCTTCAGGCGGCCATGACGCTTTTCGCGAGGAAAGGCTATGAAGGGACCACAACCCGCGAGATCGCGAAGGAAGCGGGCTCCAGTCTGTCGATGCTGAATCTGCATTACGGTTCGAAGGAAGGGCTGTATCAGAAAACGCTTGAGCGGGTGTTTGACGTCTTCTATTTCAGCAAACTGCCCTTCTATCAGGAGATTCTGAAAGTAAGGCAGGAGCATCCTGACGACCGGGAAGTGAACCGGGACCTTTTGGAACGTTATACCGGAATGATCATTGATACGGTGCTGGATCCGGAGAACCGGGAAGCCGTCCTGATTCTGAACCGCGCATTTCTGAATCCGGATCAGGATTTCAGAAAAATCGAGCCCATGCTGATGCTCTTTATGAATCTGGAGCTCCTCCTTCTGTCGAGCGCCGGCTGGAAAGAAGCATCCGCTCCCTGGGCAAAGGAATTCAGTTTTCAGATGATCTCCTCCATGTTCAGCCATGTGAATTATCCAAGCGTTGCGGAGTTCCTGAACAGAGATGAGCCGACGGAGCCTTCGGAAGTGCGCCGGCTCGTCAAAGAATATCAGGCACTCAGCATCGCCGCGGTGCTCAGTGAGTACAGTAAGAGATAAATAGCTGCAAAAAAAAGTTGACAGATTCAGAAAGAAGCCTATAATAGAATCAAATGATTCTATTATAGGCTTCTTTCATCCACAGGAGGGACCTGAAATTGAGCCCGAACAAAAGCAACATAAAAAAAGAACCGGAAGGGAGCGCCGGAAGCTTCCGCTCCTTCCTCTACCTTCTGCGGCACGGGAAACTGGCGTGGTGGCTGATCATTCTCGGGGAAGCGGTCTCCCTCGGGGCAGGTTCCGTCGCGCTGCAGTTCACGAACCGCATGTCGGATCTGGTCGCCGGGGATTTCTCCATGCCGACCCTGTACCGCTTCATCTGGATGACCGCGCTCTATGCCGTCTTCACGGGCCTCAGCAATGTGATGATGACGGTCGCCCAGACGAAGAGTGTGCAGCGGCTTCGGACCGTGCTCTGGGACCGGATGATGCACATGAAGCTGTCCTCGAAGGCCGCAAAGAAGGCCTCGGAGATGGTTTCGGCGATCAATGCGGACGCCACGCTCTCGATGCAGTATATCATCATGAGCCTCATCGGCATCCCGGCGGCGGTGTATTTTGTCGTTATGGCGGCGGTCCAGGCAGCCCAGATGTCAACGCGCTTCCTGATTCCGATCTTCTGCCTCGTCCCGGTGTATATCCTCTACGCGCTTTTTGTCGGACGCTGGAACCAGCGGACAAATCACACGGTCCGCGTCCGGATCGGCGGCCTGACCGGCTTCCTCTCGGAACGCCTCAGAAGCCTTGACCTTCTCAAGGCCTACGGCGCGGAAGAGGAGGAGAAGCGGCGCGGCGCCGAAACCGCCGAAAAGCTTTATAAGGAAAATGTCCGCCTTCGCGTGATCAACACGGTAACGACGGTCTATATTCTGCTGTTTGATTCGGTATCCGTCGTCATGGCGATTCTTTTCGGCTCGTCAATGATCCGTACGGGAACGCTTCGTCCGACGGAGTGGGCGAATTTCTTCCTGCTCCTTCCGATGGTCAACAACATGCTCCGCTCGGCGAGCGGCATGTGGGTCAATGTCTGCGGCGGCGTCGGATTTACGTCGAGGATCGCGGAGCTTCTGAAGACGCCCGAAGAAGCGGGCGGGACGAAGGAAGCACCGGATTGCGGAACGCTCCTTGCGGAGCATGTGTCCTTTTCCTATGACGGAAAGGAAGTGCTCCACGACATCTCCCTCAGCATTCCGGAAGGGAAAACCACGGCGATCGTCGGGCGCTCCGGCTCAGGAAAGACGACGATTCTGAACCTTCTGGAGGGCTTCTACCAGCCGGACAGCGGACGGATCCTTTACGCGGGGACGGACATTTCAGAGTACTCGCTTTCAAGTTACCGAAGACGCATCGCCTATGTGCAGCAGGACAGCGGCATGTTCTCCGGGACAATCCGGGAAGCACTCCTCTACGGGATCGACCGTCAGGTGAGCGATGAGGAAATCATCGGGGCCCTTGAAAAAGTGCAGGTTTATGAAGATATCGCGGCCTTCCCGGGCGGCCTTGACGCGCGGGTGGCGATCTGGGGCGGCTCGCTCTCGGGCGGGCAGAAGCAGAAGCTTGTGATCGCACGGGAGATCCTTCGCGGCACCGGAACCATTCTCCTCGATGAACCGACGGCGAGCCTTGACATTTCGGCACGAAAAGCGGTGTTCTTCGCGGTCCGCGAAGCTTTTCGCGGCAAAACGCTGGTCACGGTGACGCATGAGCTGCAGATGATCCGGGACGCGGACGTGATTATTATGGTCAATCAGGGCAGAGTCCTCGCACAGGGCAGCCACGAGGAGCTGATGGAGCACTGCAGCGCCTACCGCGAGCTTGTGCTCGAATGTGCCTATGAAGAGGAGGTGGAAGGACGATGAAGAAAAAAGAAGTCGGACTCGTTGCCTTTCTGCGGAATTTCAGGGACATCCGCCTGCCCTGGGCAATTCTCATCATCAGCGTGGCGCTGTCGATCGGGAATTACTTCGTGACGCTTCGGGTTGCGGAGCTCACGTCGGACGTCGTGGACAAGAGCGGCAATATCGTTTCCGGAGACCTCATGGCCTATATACTGTCCGCACTCGCCATGGTCCTCTGCACCGGCGGCACCTTCCTTCTGTCGGGCGTTGCGGCGGAAAAGATCAATCTGTCGCTCCGGAAAAAGCTCTGGAATAAAATGATGCACCTCCGCCGAACCTCCTATGAGGCGGATCAGGGCGAATCGCTCGTGAGCCGCATAACGGTGGACTGCGACTTCGCGAGCACGCTTTTTACGACGGCGATCGAAATGCTTTCCGGCGCGCTCGGCATCGGAATCTATTATTATGAACTCTTTACGAAAAACGCGAAGATCAGCGTTCTGACGCTGCTTCTCCTGCCGGCAAGCGTCCTGATTGCTTTCCTCTACGGGCGGCTCCGCTACCGGATTTCCGAGAAGAACCAGCAGAAGCTTTCCGAGGCGTCCGGATATCTGATCGAGCGCATTTACAATTTGAAGCTTGTCCGGGCTTCGAATATGCAGGAGGAAGAGCGTAAAAAAGGCTATGAAAAGTTCGGCGAGCAGTACCGCCTCGAGCTTCAGCGCGGCCTTCTTGACAGCCTGGATTCCTTTATCAACGCGGCTTTTCCGGTGATTTCGATGATCATCGTCTTCCTCGTCGGCGGAAAGCTGGTGAACCAGGGATTGATGACGGCCGGCGCGGTATATGCCTTCTATCTTGTCGCGAACAATGCTTCGACGGCCTTCTCCAACCTGATCCATGACTTCGGCGGCATCAAGGAGTCCTTCGGCGCGCTTGAGCGGGTCACGGGAACGCTTCAGGAGGCGGAAGAGCAGCTTCTCGACGGCAAAGAGGCGGATGAGTGCGAAGGCGGCATCCGGCTTTCGGGGGTTTCCTTCGGCTATTCCGAGAAGGAGATTCTGCACGGACTCGAAATGGAGATTCCGAAGGATGAGATCACCGCGCTCTGCGGCGGAAACGGCGCGGGGAAGAGCACGCTTTTCAGGCTGATGCTTCGTTTCTACGAGCCGAAATCCGGTGAGATCCGGGAAGGCGCGCTGCGGCTTTCGGAGCTTTCCCTTCGGGCGCTTCGAAGCGGCATCGCCTATATTCCGCAGGATCACATGGTGCTCGGGGGAACCCTCAGGGAAAACCTGAATCTCGGCGGACAGCATTTCACGGACGAAGATTTTGACAGGGTCTTCTCCGAGCTGAGGCTCATGGACTTTGTCGACGGTCTTCCGGAGCGCTACAATACCGAGCTGCTGCCGGACGGCGCGAATCTGTCGGGCGGACAGAAGCAGATGGTCGGCCTCGCGCGGGCGGTCCTTCGGAACCCGAAGATCCTTCTTCTCGACGAAGCGACCTGCAGTCTCGACAAAAAGACGGAAAACGCGGTGTCGACAGCCCTTCTTCGCGGCATGCAGAACCGGACTGTCGTGCTGATCGCGCATGACCTTCGGATGATCCGCCTTGCGGACCGGGCGGTCCTGATCCGGGACGGCAGCGTGTGCTACGAAGGCGCACCGGAAGGAATCGAGAAGCTTCTCGGCTTCTGACGCTTACTATTATAATGATAAAGTCGAAAGGTGATATCCGGACCCAAGCGGTCCGAAGAAAAGGAGAACAGATGAAAAACATGATAAAAGCATTTGCTGCAGCGGCAGCGGTACTCTTACTTTCAGGTCTTCTTGCGTGTTACAGCGGCCCGAAGAGCATGATGCCCGCGAAATGGACGGACGTCGTGACGCAGCAGGCGGCGAAAACGGACTTCAAAAATGTGTCCGAAATGGTTCTTTCGGGTACGCTTGAAGGCGTCAAGGGCGAAGCGGTTTATGAGATCAGCTTTGACGGCGGCGCATATACCTGCACGCAGAAAAGCTCGGATTTTGAGTCGGACAAGCTTGAGCGCATCACGAGCACGGCGCTTCTCACGGCGGATACGGCGGTCATGATTACGGACGCGATCCAGACCGCGGAAGATAAGAATTCCATGTGGCAGCTGGACAAGTGGTCGCTGATCCGGAACTATAATTTCTTTGACGACAGCAAGGATACGGAAATCGAGACCTTCACCTGGACGGAGGATCTCAGGCTCGCGAGCTATACCTATACAGCCAAAGAAGGCGCCGAAAAGATCTCGGATCTCACGGTCACTTTCCGCTGATCGGAGGAAAAAGTATATGCTGAAAACACCTTTTCCCTATGATCCAATCGACTACGAGGCATATTTTGACGCTTACCTCCGGCGGGAGGACGCCGTTAAAACGCTTCCAGACAGGGAGGAGCTTCGCGCGCTTGCGCGTAAGAATATCGTTAAGGGACACATAACGCTTGAGGAGATTCCGGCGGACGAAGCGGCCGCGAGCGGCGATACCGTGAGCTTCTCCTGCGAGAGCACGCTTCCGAAATACAATAAAGAAAAGATCACGGTCAGCATCGGCCGCGGGCTTTTCAACCGCCCGCTCGAAGACGCGCTGATCGGCGCAAAAAAGGATGAGGTCCTCGAAACTTCTGCGGATGGCGAGCCTGTGCGCGTCCGGATCCTCTCGATCCGCCGCAAACTGGTGCCGGAGCCGACGGATGAAATGGCCGCGGAAATGGGTGTGAAGGACATGCGCCAGCAGCCGGTCACGACGGTCGCGGGTTATGAGGAAATGATTTATGAGCAGAAGCGCATGGAGGTTCTCGGCGCGGTGAACTATTATGTGACCGAGCCGATTTTCCGCGACCATCCCGTCATGGACTGCGCTGCGGAGGATCTTTGGGCGCTCGCGGATCTCGAGGAACGGATGTTTTACGAGATGTTCCTCAGAGACGAGGGAATCGACCTCTACAAGGAGAGCAAAGAAGCCATGCAGGCGCGCTGGGGCTGCGACAGCTTCAGGGACTTTATTGCGCTTCGTTATGACTGGTACAAAATCAAGGTTCAGCAGTGCCTTGTCTACGCGAACATTCTCGGCATTCCGCTTACGGGCGAAATGGACCCGACGAAGCGCTACGAAGTGCTTTCGGAGCTGACGCTGAAAATGTACGACAGGGCTGAAGAAGCGATGAAGAAAAGGAGCAAGGAATGACTGTATATATCCCCGAGGAAGAATTTGACGAAACCGTAAAAGAGGGCTTCTGGATCGCGGATTTCTGCACGGACCACTGCGGCCCCTGCAAGGTTCTCGACCTTGTGCTCGGCGAAATCATCTATGACAATCCGGAAATCAATCTTGCGAAATGTGACATCGAGAAAAGCCCGGCCTATCAAGAGCGCTTTGAGGTCGTCGGCACGCCGACGCTGGTTTTTATGATGGACGGCGAAGAGAAGGCGCGGATTTCCGGCATCCAGTCGCGGGAAGCGCTGGAGGAACTGATTTCTTCGGTGATGTTCGGCTGACGCAGGGGGAACATTGATTTGAAATTCAGAATAAAAGAGCAGGCGGAAAAAACACCGCTTGAAAAACTGAAACGGACTTTGCTTCGGCAGAGAGTGAGAGGCGCTTTTTCGGCGCTCCTTCTCGCGGCAGGCATTTCCTGGGCTTTCCCGGTGATCTATAATTTCATCCTCGGGGAAATCGCAGCGTCTTTCGTCTTTCTTGCGGTATCGCTCGGGGCCGTCCTTCTGTCCTTCCTTCTTTTTCGGAAGTATCAGAAGAAGGAAGCGGACTATCCGAGTCTTTCCCGGGACGCGGAAACCGAGGCGTATCTTCGGCGCTTTTCGGACCGGATGACCAAGAGAGCCCTGAACGGAATAGCTATTTTCTTTGCGGCGCTTGCATTCTTCACCTTCTCCGAGGCGCTCTTTTACTTCCAGGGAAATTCCAAGGACACGGAGCTTCTCGAGAATGTCTTCTCGAACAGTCCGGTTGTTACGCTGGCGTTCTTCCTGATGGTGAAGAACCTGCTTCTTTTCCGCTCGGCGCGGCGGCTCTCCGGCCTTCCGGAAAAAGAACGCGCGCTTTTCCACTTCCGGCTCATCATTTTCGGAAGCCTTGCGTACTGGGCGCTCGGCGTTCTCGCCTTTGTCCTTCTGTCCCCGAAGATGCCTTATCCGGCCAATCTTGTCTATGTGCTGACGGTGCTGTATCTTCTTCTCTATTTCCTGTACCAGATGACGCTCCGTCGGCGTCTCGTGCAGCAGAATATTGTCTTCAACCCGATCCGTTCCGGAAGCTATGCGCTCGTCATCATCGTGCTCGCGGGCTATCTTCTGATGTCGCGGGACACCTGGTACGTTCAGCCCTATATCAACAGCATTCCGCGGATGATGGGAGAGAAGGACGCAATCAGCTATGACGAGGAGTCGGCGGTCTATACGATTATGACGGACAAGGAAGAGTTTCGGGTCCTGCAGCTGACGGACATCCACCTCGGCGGCTCGCTGTATTCCTACCGGAATGATATGAAGGCGCTTGAGGCCTGCTTCCGGGAGATCGAATACGCTAAGCCGGATTTCGTCGTCGTGACGGGCGATCTCTGCTTCCCCTTGGGCATCATGTCGCTTTCACTTAACAATTCCGCGCCGATCAGCCAGTTCGCGGCCTTCATGCGGAACCTTGACGTGCCCTGGGCCTTCACCTACGGCAATCACGACACGGAGAATGTCGCCGCCATGAACAAACAGGACCTCAATGAACTGATGAAGTCCCTTTCGTACAAGACCTCCGGAACGCTGCTGTATCCTTACAGCCAGCCGGACTGCATGGGAAGAAACAACCAGATGATTGAGATCCGGAATGAGGACGGCTCCGTCCGCGAAGCGCTGTTTCTGATCGATTCGAACGCGTACACGGGCGAGGGCATCAATGTTTACGACTACATTCACGACGACCAGGTCGAGTGGTATGCTTCTAAAGTGAACGCGCTTCAGGAAGAATCCGGCCGTCCGGTGCCTTCAATGGCCTTCTTCCACATTCCGCTGCAGCAGTACCGCACGGCCTATGAGCTGTACGAAGCAAACAGCCCGGAAGTAACGTATTATTTCGGCGAGAACGCGGAGAAGATGATCAACAAGGTCTGCTGCTCCGACTACCCGAGCAGTCTCTTTGACCGGATGAAAGAACTCGGAAGCACGAAGGCGGTTTTCTGCGGCCACGACCATTACAACAATATGTCCCTCGAGTATCAGGGCATCCGCCTGACCTACGGCATGAGCATCGACTACCTCGCGATGCCCGGAATCGCGAAGGACACCGCCCAGCGCGGCGGAACGCTGATCACGATCGACCGGGAAGGAGGCTTCGAAATCGAGCAGATCCCGTATGAGTCGATCCGTCGGGGGAAGGACTGACGGGAATTTTCCGATACCCGCATAATCTTATAAAACGCAGGCGGTTTTGCTTGCGTTTTTTCTTTGTTTGTGATAAACAAGTAGGTAAGCAAAACTGATCGGAAAATAATTACATGATGTCAGGGTCAAAAGCCTTCTACCACGGCAAGCTTGCTTGCTGGTGGGAGAAAGGCTTAATGACCCGCCCCACATGGAGCACGAAGTGGAGATTTATCTCCACGACAGTGCGGAATGTGGGAGGAGCGTGAAAGTGCGAAGCACGAAACGCTCCTGACATCACCTTTTGACCTTACCATCATTACATCAAAGTAAGGGAGATCGTTTATGACTCGTCGGACTCAGACAATACCGGTTCCGGACATCGCGTTCGGAAGCTATAAAATTACGGACGAACTCACCGGCGGCAGGAGCTACGAGGTAATCCGCGAGGCGCTCGATACGGGCTACCGCTATATTGACACAGCCGCCTTCTATCAGAATGAAGACGTGATCGGGCAGGCGATCGAGGACAGCGGCATTTCTCGAGGGGAGCTTCTCCTGCAGACGAAGGTCTGGAAAACGGAACTGTCGTATGAAAAGACCCGGCGCTCGATCGAAGCGTCGCTTGGGAAGCTTCGGACGGATTATCTTGATTATCTGCTGATCCACTGGCCGAAGGAAAGCCCCGACGACCCGGACTGGAAGATAAAGCTCCGGGAGAGCTGGCGCGCGATGGAGGACGCGAAGGAGGAGGGGATTGTGCGCGAAATCGGACTCTCCAACTGCCTCCCGCACCACATCATGGCGCTTCAGGACTCGATGCGCACGCAGCCCGTCCTCGACCAGCTCGAGCTTCACGTCGGACATATGCAGTACGCGGCGGTCGTCTGGCTTCAGAAGCAGGGCATCCGGGTGCAGGCCTGGAGTCCTCTCGGACGCACCAGGATCTTCGAGCATCCGTCGCTCATTGAAATGGCGTCGCGCTACGGCGTGACGGTCTCGGATCTCGTGCTCCGGTTCCTTCTGCAGCAGGGGATTTCGATCGTTCCGAAGGCGACCTCGATCCCGCACATGGAGGCGAACCTGCATCCGGCGGAGTTCACGATTTCCGAAGAGGACATGTCCTTCCTTCTTTGCATGCCTTCTGTCGGATGGGCGGGAGAGCACCCGGACTTCGAGCGGGAAGCCGTCGACAACCGTTATCTTCTGAAGCGTTGACATGAGCGTGGGCTGCATAACACGAAACGCTTCGAATAGCTATTTTGATATTTTCATCATGAACAGGACCGGCCCATGGAGCGAAATACGGCCGGATTATAATAAAACAGCACGGAGGTACTTTAGATGGCAAACATTTATCATCAGCCGTGGGTGCTGGTGCCGAATCAGATCCGCGGAAAGGGCGGACGTGAAATCGAGCGCTTCCGCGGCGTGAAGGACGGCCGCGGCGACTACGACGCCGGCTCGGAGGCTTGGATCGGTTCCACAACGCATGTCGGCAATCCCCCGGCGGACAATCCCTACTGGGGATGCTCGGAGGTCATGCTTCCGGACGGCAGGAAAGAGTACCTTTTCAAGGTGCTTGAGGAGAATCCGGAAGAAATCCTCGGCGAGAAGCATATGAAGGTCAACGGCACCGGAATCGGTGTGCTGATCAAATACCTCGACGCGGCGTCCCAGTACGGCCTGCAGTGCCATCCGACGCGGGAGTGGGCGAAGAAGATGTGGAACAGTGATCACGGAAAGGCGGAGAGCTGGTACGTGATCAGCACCCGCGACGATACCGCGGAGCCGGCGTACATTCTTCTTGGCTTCAAGGAAGGCGTGACGCGCGAGGTCTGGGAGAAATATTACTACGAGGACAACCTCGCGGCGCTGGAGAATCTCTGCCATAAGATTCAGGTAAAGGTCGGAGAGGCGTACTTCCTCGGCGGCGGACTGCCGCACGCGCTCGGAGAGGGCTGCTTTGTCATCGAGGTTCAGGAGCCGGCGGACATTACGCTCGGCGCGCATCCCTGGAACAAGATCCCAGAGAAATGGCGCGAGGGGGTATCCGAGGAGCTTTATAATGAGCGGCTGCTCGGCGCCTATGTCTATGACGGCTGCAGCTACGAAGAGAACCTGAAGCGCTGGCGCTCGGACAAGAAGCTCATGAGAGAAGGCGAGTGGGGCTCGGAGCGGATGGTCATCGGACCGGACCAGACCAGCTACTTCTCCTTCAGCGAGCTCGTCCTGAACGGAAAGACCGAGCTTCTGAAGACCGGTTTCCCGCAGGTTGGCATTGTGACTGCCGGATCCGGAAAGCTTCTGTGGGACGGCGGCGAGATGGAGATCAGTAAGGGCATGGAGATTTTCTTCCCCTATGATATTCCGGAGCTCCAGGCAGAGGGAAAGCTGCAGCTTGTGCTCTGCAATCCGGAAGGCGCCATGGCCTGATCCCTGCGATTTTCAGAAGCATCAAAGAAACGGCGTCCGAAAACTGCGGACGCCGTTTTCACCGAAAATGGACGTTCCCTAAAGCAGCGTTTTTATGCGTTTTTCCTAAAAAAAAGAATTTTGAAAAAAACTTGAAAAATCTGCTTGACAAATCCATTTTGGGGTGTTAGAATATCGCATGTTCGCCGCGAGAACGGCAAGAACAAAACACAGCACCTTGAAAACTGAACAGTATAACCAATCCCTGAAAATTCTAAGATT
>CAMOZF010000012.1 GCA_946630765.1 uncultured Lachnospiraceae bacterium
GCAGGTCTCTGACACCGCCCCAGATGACGGCGCCGCCGCGCTTGGTGCGGGTCTTGATCGCGGTCGACAGGTTGCCGCCGACATAGGTGCCCTGGAAAATCTTGTCATAAAGGTCGACAACAACGACGTCGTCTTCAACAAGATTGTCGATAACCCACTGGTTGTAGAAGCCCTTGTGGCCCTCTTCCTTCTGACCGATGTCCAGAAGCACTTCGTCAAGGTCGGGACGTCTCGGAACCATTACTGCAGTAACTGCACGGCCGACGAGAATGTTCTGGCCGTGGGTCATACGGAAATTGCATTCCCAGTTGTGACGGTAGCCTTCGCGCCACAGCGGGCCCCAGGCTTCCTCAAAGGTAATGTTTCTCAGTCTCTCAAGGACCTTCTCATCAACCATCGGACGTCCGTCGGGAAGACGTTCGCCGGTCCAGTAGGGTGTCAGTTTCTTGATATATTCAGGATCGTTGAAAAACATGGTATCTCCTTTTAAAGTTTAGGTTGATTATTGGAGGGATTTCCTTCCGGCTTTTTTGCGGGATCAGGTTAAAAGCAGTCCCCGGTCGATACGCACGCCGTGGCCGTTGATGGACTTGCCTTCCTCGCTGCACAGGAAATAAACCAGATGGCCGACTTCCTCGGGAAGGACCGTGAGGTCTGGGCGCTTCCAGTCGGGATTGAAGGTCTCCATCGCGTGATGGGTCTGGAACTTCGCGTTTCCAGTCTTGAATTCAATCTTGCATCCGCCCAGGTCAATCGCATTGACGGTAATGCCGGTCGGAAGAAGCTCGAGCGCCAGCTCACGCGTAAACTGGCGGATGGCGCCCTTCGTCGTCGCGTAGCCCGCGTCGAAAGTCGCCGGTCTCTTGCCGTGTACGCTTGAAATGTTGACAATCCTGCCCTGCGGGCTTTCCTTCAGGTACGGCAGACATTCGCGCACCATGTGGAAATATCCGCCGATGTTGATATTCCAGAGCCTGCGGAAGGATTCCTCCGTATACTGGTCGATGAACTTGTTCGGCTGCATCGCCGCGTTATTGACAAGAATGTCTAGCTTTCCGTAATGCGCGATCACGGCATCGACCATGCCCTTGCGCTGTGCGGGGTCTGTTACGTCCGCCTGATAAATGAAGGCTTCGCCGCCGTAGCCCTTGATCTCCTCCAGCAGCTGATCCGCCATCGTGCGGTTGGTATTGCAGTTGATGCAGCATCTGATGCCGGCCTTTGTCAGCACACGGACAATGCCCGCGCCGACGCCTTTTCCGGAACCTGTGACGAGGGCAACTCTATTTTCGTTTGAATTCAAAGTATTCCCTCCCTTCCACTTTAAAACGATGCTGGTTGTAGAATCCGGTAAGGCCCGCATCTGCCATGACCGGCTGTCCGGTCAGCGGATATGCCGCGTCTGTGAGCATGAACGCCAGAAGGCCGTTGAGGTAATCCGGCTTCGGCATTTCTCTTCTCGGATACCGAAGGTCGACGCCGTAGTAGAGCGCCGAAGCATCGGACTTGCCCGCTTCGGGATCCGTGATGCCTTTCTCGACAAAGAACACATTGACGCCGCTCTCGGAATAGTCCTGAGCGGCTTCTCTGGAGAGCATATCAACGGCGCCGCAGTTCAGGGAATACAGAATGCCCTTGCCCATCGGCTTCTCCGCGTGAATGCTGTTCAGGAAAATCAGCGTTCCTCCTTTTTTTTCGCGGAAAATCGTACAGAAAACCTTCGCGACCATGAATGCCGCGATCGCGCCTTCATTGGAAGTGCGCTCCCAGTCCTCTTCGCTGACCTCAAGGATACCTCCTTTTGTTATCGGCGGCGCCGGATGAATCACACCGTAAAGCCGTTCCTTTAAGGGACCGGCAAAAGCCGTAAGCTCCTCTTCCTTCCACAGATGGATATCTTCGGGCGGCGTGACGACCTCATAGCCGAGACCGGTGAGGTATTCCTTCGCGCCGCGCGCCTCCTCTGTACGAAGGTCGGTAATTACGACGATCTTATCATTGTTTTCCATATTTTATGCCCGTACCGGCGGCTTTTTGGGCCGCCGGTTCCTGTTTTAGTATTAATCTTTCGTCTGATTTGTCAGCTCCACAGTCTGTCGTTAGAAACCATACGGTCGAAATAGGTGGTCTCAGGCCACATTTCTGGGAACTGCGGATGCAGATGCTCTTTGATCACTTCGTCGTTCCAGTCGTCGATACCAAGACCCGGCTTGTCCGGAACCTTGATGAAGCCATGATCAACGATCTTGCCTTCTGCCGGAGAACCGATAACGATATCATCCCACCACGGAACATCAACCGAGTGATTCTCAAGCACATAGAAGTTTCTGGTTGCGGCTACGGAATGTACGCATGCATATGCGGAAACCGGAGTCTCAGCCATATGAACTGCCATTGCAACGCCGTGCTTCTCCGCCAGGTCGCCGATCTTCTTGTTCTCCAGGATACCGCCGGAGGTCAGGATGTCGGGATGGATGACGGATACGGCACGTGCCTCAAGGAGGTCTTCGAAGCCGTCAGCAAGGTAAATGTCCTCACCGGTACAGATCGGAACGGTCGTCGCATCCGACAGTCTCTTATATTGATCGGTGTACTGCCACGGAATCATATCCTCTGCCCATGCGATGTTGTACTTCTCAATGCGGCGGCAGAGCTTGATGCAGTCTTCCACGCCGATGTGGCCGAAATGGTCGATGGCGATCGGAACATCATAGCCGACAACCGCACGGACGTCCGCGACGTACTGTTCGAGCATGTCAAAGCCCTTCTCGGTTACATGAACGCCCGTGAAGGGATGTTCGATATTCTGCTGGTCATACGCACGGTTCTGCCACCAGCGCTTTTCTTCGGGGGTCTTCGCCTCGCGGGCCTTTTTCCAGAGATCTCTCTGATTCTCAAGATAGCCGAGAGGTGCGGTCAGTGTGCCCGGCTCGTCCATCAGGATGCCGAGACCAAGGTCCATCTTGCAGAAGGTGAAGCCCTTTTCCATACGGGCCTTCAGCGCATTGCCCATGTCGGTGCCGGTATGCTTGCCGTCCACGTCGGTATCGCAGTAGCAACGGACAGAATCACGGTACTTGCCGCCGAGCATCTGATAAATCGGAACGCCGTAAGCCTTGCCGGCGATGTCCCAGAGTGCGATCTCAACGCCGCAGACGCCGCCGCCCTGACGCGCGGGGCCGCCGAACTGTTTGATTCTGCGGAACAGCCGTTCAACGTCGCAGGGGTTCTCGCCGAGCAATCTGGATTTCAGCATTTCAGCATACATTCTGTCGCCGCCGTCACGAACTTCTCCAAGACCTACAATACCCTGGTTGGTGTAGATCTTCATCAGCGTGCAGTGCATCGGTGCGCCCACGATATCCGTGAAACGAATGTCGGTAATGCGGAGTTCACTCGGTGCCGATGATCTGTTGAAATTGCCTTTTACGATTTCTTCCATAGAGTTCAGTCTCCTTTTTCTGTCAGGGACTCATCCTGCCCCATTATTGTTATGACGATCATAACACAGCTTTCGAAAAAATCAAGATTAATTTGTAACTTTTTCTAATGGCCGATGGCCAGTGTTGCAGTATAGATTTTTTCCGTGCCGCTTCTTTTCAGCACCGCAGTGCAGGCATTGAGCGTCGCGCCTGTTGTGTAAATATCGTCCACGAGCATCACCGTACGGTATTTTCCGGGAGAGCCGGAAACCTGAAAGGCCCGGAAAAGATTCAGCGCACGTGCCTCCTGCCCGAGCATTTTCTGGGCTTTGGTCTCGGAAAGGCGGATCAGATATGCGCGGTCGACCGGGATGGAAAGCGCTTTTCCGAGACGGTTCGCAATTTCCTCCGCCTGGTTATAGCCGCGCAGAAGGAGCCGCTTTCTGTAGACGGGCACGGGAAGCAGCACCTCGATCCCGAGATGCTGCACTTCCTTTTTGATTTTTTCTGCAAAATCCTGACAGGGGAAATCCAGAAGCTGGCGGTCTCCGTGGTATTTGACCTCCGAGAGCATCCGCCGCGTATAGAATGAGCCGTATTCGGCCCATGTGAAATTTCTGATAAAGGAGGGTCTGCTTTTTGCGCAGTTCCGGCAGTATTCCTGCGTTTCATCGGACAGCGGCCGTCCGCAGCAGTAACAGACAGGCCCGTCGGTATAGGCGATTTTTCTGCGGCAGGGGGCGCAGATCAGCGTTTTCCCTGGGGGAAGCGCGTCCATGCAGACCGGGCAGTGCTTCGGATAGAGAAGATCAACTATGCTCATGACATTCCCTCAGCATATCCCGAAGGCCACTGTAGCGCATTTCAAGCCGGTCATTTTCGATCATGCGGCAGAAGGTCTCGTAACTTCCGACAATGCAGACACATTTTCTTGCGCGCGTCACGCCGGTGTAGAGCAGGTTTCTCGTCATCAGAAGCTGCGGCCCCGAAAGGAGCGGCATGATCACGGCCGGATACTCGCTGCCCTGCGCCTTGTGAATGGTCACGGCATACGCAAGCTCCAGCTCCTCCGCCGCCGAGAAGGGATACTCCACCCTGCGGCCGTCGTCAAACAGCACGGTAATGCTCTCCTCGAAGAAGCTGATTCTCCGGATCACGCCCATGTCTCCGTTGAACACCCCGGTTCCGCGGACCGGCGGGAAGCTGCCGTCGATCTCCCACTCCGTCTGGTAATCGTTTCGGATCTGCATGACCTTATCGCCTTCCCGGAGAATCCCGGAAGGGAACTCCTTCTCGTTCTTTTTGGGCGACGGCGGATTCATCGCCTCCTGCAGGACTTTATTGAGGTTTTCCACCCCAAGGACGCCTTTTCGCATCGGAGTCAGCACCTGCAGCTCCCGAGAATCCGCGCCGACATATCCCGGCAGCTTCTCCCGAAGCAGCGTGATCGCCGCGCCCGTAATCTGCCCGGCATTGTCTCTGAGGATAAAGAGGAAGTCTTTGGAGGGCTTTTTCTCCACAATCTTCCCTTCGTTGATCCGGTGGGCGTTGACGATGATATCGGACTCCTCCGCCTGCCGGAATATCCGGGTCAGCCGGACGACGGGGAAGCAGTCGCTGTCGATCAGCTCCTTCAGCACCTCGCCCGGGCCGACCGAAGGCAGCTGGTTCACGTCGCCGACCAGGATCAGCCGCATTCCTGGGGTCATGGCCCGAAGAAGCGCGTGCATCAGCATGATATCGACCATCGACATCTCGTCGATAATCACCACGTCGGTCTCGAGCGGCATCTCGGAATTCCGCTGGAAAATGACGCCGGAGCGGCCTTCTGCAGGATTGCCGCTGACCTCCAGCATCCGGTGAATGGTCTGCGCCTCAAAGCCCGTCGCCTCGGTCATCCGCTTCGCCGCGCGCCCTGTCGGGGCCGCGAGCATAATGTCCAGGCCTTCCCGCAGGAAATAGCTGATCATGATATTGATAATCGTTGTTTTTCCGGTGCCCGGGCCGCCGGTAATGACGGTCACGCCGTTTTTGACCGCAGTGTGGGCCGCCTGATGCTGCAGATCGTCGAGCGTAATCTTCTGCTGCTTCTGAAGTACGACAAGCTTCTCGTCGATCTCCTGATCCGAAAGGCTTCGGTCCTCCAGATTCATGTCGGAGATCATCTGCGCGGTTTCCTGCTCCATGCGGTAGAAGCTCCGAAGATACACGCGCTTTTCGACGCCTTTCCGGATGATCAGGATCTTCTTGTCGATCTCCAGCTCCTCCAGAATATGCGTAAAATCACTGATCTCGGTCTCGAGAAGATTTTCCGAGGCGAGGATCAGTTCGTCCTGCGGAAGATAGGTGTGCCCGAGTCCAATGGCTCTTGATAAGGCATACAGGATACCCGCCCGGATCCGGAATTCCGAATCCTGCGGGATGCCCGAGTGCAGCGCAATGGCATCCGCGGTCTTGAAGCCGATGCCGTCGATATCCTCCGACAGCCGGTAGGGATTCTCGCGGATAATGGTATAGAGCCGCGTTCCGTATTCCCGGTAGACGCGCGCGGCCATCCGGAAGGTCATCCCGTACTGCTGCAGGAAAATGACGGCATTTCTGATCTCCCGCTTCTCGATGATCTGCTGCGTGATTGACATCGCGGAGCGCTCGCTGATCCCGCGGACCTCGGAAAGGCGCTCCGGCTCTTCCTCGATAATGCGGAAGGTGTCCGCTCCGAATTTCTCGACAATCCGCCGCGCAAGTGCCGCGCCGATCCCCTTGATCGCCCCGGAGCCCAGATATTTTTCCATGGCCGCCTCATCCGTCGGCGCAACAAATTCATAGGCGGAGACCTTCATCTGTTCGCCGTAGACGGGGTGAATGACCGTTTCCCCCTCGGCCCGGATGAACTCCCCTTCCGAAATTGCCGGGAAGCTGCCGGTCAGCGTGTATTCCCTGCCGCTGTCGCTGAGTGTCAGCACCGTGTAGCCGTTCTCCTCGTTTCGAAAGGTGATCCGCTCCACATACCCTGATAAAGTATCCATTTCTGTGTATCTTTTCCCTCTGAAACCAGTACAGGCGAACGCCGAATATTCCGGCATCCGCCTGCAGAAATCATTATTTTCCAGGTTAATTATCAGTCGTCCACACTGCCAAGATCCGCATTGTGGATAAACTCAATATACTTGCCGGTTCCGATGGCCACACAGTTCATCGGATCCTCGGCGATCATCGTCGGGATGCTGGTCTTCTCCTCCAGGAGCTTTTCCATGCCGGCAAGAAGCGCGCCGCCGCCCGTAAGCACGATGCCGCGGTCCGCAATGTCCGCTGCCAGTTCCGGCGGGGTCTTTTCCAGCACTGCGTGTACCATGTCGACAATCTTGTTGGCGGACTCCGTCAGCGCCTCCAGCGTCTCGTCGGAGGTCAAGGTCACCGTCTTCGGAAGGCCGGTCACGAGATTTCTTCCGCGCACGTCAAGCGTGAGCTCCTCGTCACCCTTGTAGCAGGTGCCGATCTTGATCTTGATCTCTTCTGCGGTTCTCTCGCCGATCAGGAGGTTGTGTTTCCTTCTCATGTAACGGACAATGGCCTCGTCAAAATCGTCGCCGGCCACCTTCAGCGAGTCGGAAACAACCGTGCCGCCCAGAGAAATCACGGCGATATCCGTCGTTCCGCCGCCGATATCGACAATCATGTTGCCGCAGGGCTTGCTGATATCAATGCCCGCGCCGATCGCAGCCGCCACCGGCTCCTCAATGATGAAAACCTCACGTGCGCCCGCGTTGATCGTGGCATCCTCAACCGCCTTCCGCTCGACTTCCGTGATGTGGGAAGGAACGCAGACAGAAATCCTCGGCCGGCGGAAGGTCCGCTTTCCGAGTGCTTTCTGTATGAAGTAACGGATCATTTTCTCCGTAATTGTATAGTCCGAAATAACGCCCTGCCGCAGCGGCCGCACCGCCTTGATATTGCCGGGCGTTCTGCCGATCATCAGGCGGGCTTCCTCGCCGATTGCCTTGATTTCATTGGTATTCGTGTCATATGCCACGACCGAGGGCTCCTTCAGAACAACGCCTTTCCCGTTAATATACACAAGAATACTCGCCGTACCGAGGTCAATGCCGATGTCAGCGCCTCCGCCGAAAAATCCCATAATTCAATTCCTCCGAATCTATAAGAAAAGCATCGGACACCCGTAAACAGGTGTATTCGGAATGTCCTCTGCGAAAACATCATTCAAACAGTATAAGTTTAGAACATGGACGTGCATTTGTCAATCCGAATTGTATGAAGTTTCGGAAAACTTTTTTTCTCAGATCAGCCGATGGCCAGCATCTGAAGTGCGCCTTTTTGTCCTCCTGCTGCTTGAACTGCAGGAACGCGCGCACGACATAGAGAAGCAGCACGGTCACGGAGGCGAGGACGATCATCCGTACATTCCGGTCGGGGATGTAGGCATTGAGCATCCTTCGCGTCACGATCGGGTAGACGAGCCCGATGACAGCGATAAAAAAAGGAGGAAAGCATATCCCTGATGAATACGCCTCTCTCCGGTTTGTAGTAGCTGATGAATCTTTTCAACATAGTCCTGTCCTTCCCTGCTGTAACTCTCCGGCCCGTCTATGCCGGAGAAAATCATTTCAGATAGACGAGATCTTCGGGCGTCGTGATCTTGATGTTTCCGTAGTCTGCCGTAAAAAGCTTTATTTTCCTGTTTCCTGCCCTTTCAAGGACAGAAGCGTCATCTGTTACAGAAAAGGCCCCCGAAGCCCCGGAAAGCATCTTTTCGTAAGCTTCAAGAAGCTCCTGCAGATAAAAGCCCTGCGGGGTCTGGATCACGTAGACATTTTCTCTTGGGGGCGTCGTCTCGACAAAGCCCTCCGAATCCGCGATCTTCACCGTGTCCTTTGAGGGAACGGCGGCGACTGCGGAGCCGCAGGCGCGGACGCAGGAAACACAGGAACGGATCGTCTCCTCCGTGACAAAGGGCCGCGCGGCGTCGTGGATCAATACGATCTCGCAGTCCCGGTCAGCCTTCAGATGCTGAAGCCCGCGCCAGGAGGATTCGTAGCGCTCCCGGCCGCCTCGGATCACCTGAGGAAGCTCCATGCCGGTCTTGAGAAGCTCCGTTTCGAACTTCCAGATCCAGCGCTGCATTTTTTCGATATCCTCTTCCCCGGTGACAAGCGTCACGGGGATTTTGCAGCGAAGAAACTGCAGGACGCTCCACAGAAACAGCGGTTTTCCGTGATATTCAAGAAACTGTTTATGCTGCTCCGTTCCCATCCGCTGCCCTTTTCCGGCAGCGAGGACGAGCGCTCTCACATCGTTCATTTCGGCCCCTTTAAAGAATCAGTCCCGGAAGCGCGTAGGCAAGAATGTCGATAATCGCGGCCGCCATCAGGATTCCGAGGAAGATCGCAAGCGAGGCCTTTTTGATATCGTACTGCATGACGGAGGCGATCAGAGACCCTGTCCAGGCGCCGGTCCCGGGAAGCGGGATGCCGACAAAGCCCAGAAGAAAGGCAAATTCTCCGCGCTCTGCGCCCTTGCTTTTTTTCGCGGCCCGCGTTTCCAGCTTCACGACGAGCTTCTTCAGGATATTGTGCGCCTTCATGAAGGCAAAGATCTTCCGGATAAACAGAAGGATAAAAGGAATCGGCACGATATTTCCGATGATGCAGAAAACATTGGCCTGCCAGAAGGGCATCTGAAGAAGCCGCGCGATAACGAGGCCTCCGCGAAGTTCGATCAGTGGCACCATCGACACCAGAAACACAAAAATCTGCTTCGGCATCCAGGAGCCGAGGGTGCTTTCATACCAGCTTGCAATCGCTTCCATAGTTTACCGTTCTCCCAGTTTCAGATTCGGCACCGCGTTCAGGGAAAGCCCGGACCGCGTACCGTTCATATACTCATAATAACCCGCGCAGCCGATCATCGCCGCATTGTCCGTGCAGTAGATCGGCGACGGAGAATAGAAGCGGACGCCTTCCTTTTCGCAGGCATCCCGAAGAGACGCCCGAAGCGCGGAGTTACTCGCGACGCCGCCTGCGACGGCGAAGCTCTTGTAGCCGTATTCGCGGATGCAGGCCACACTCTTTTCCGTCAGAACGTCCACAACCGCCTTCTGGAAGGAGGCCGCAAGATCCGCGTCATTGACCGGAATGCCCTGCATTTTCGCATGGTTCAGATAGTTCAGAACCGCAGATTTCAGGCCGGAAAAGCTGAAATCATAGAAGGCGCCGTCGACAGAAGCCTTCGGGAACGGAATCGCCAGCGGATTCCCCTCCTTCGCCTTCTGATCGATCTTCGGACCGCCCGGATAGCCGAGCCCGATCGCCCGTGCGACCTTGTCAAAGGCCTCGCCCGCAGCGTCGTCTCTCGTTCTTCCGATGATCGAGAACTTTCCGTAATCCTTCACCTCCACGAGGTGTGTGTGTCCGCCGGAAACAACAAGACACAGAAACGGCGGTTCAAGATCGGGGTGCTCCAGATAATTTGCGGCAACATGCCCTTCGATATGGTGCACGCCGACCAGCGGCTTTTTCGCGGAAAAGGCCAGTCCCTTCGCAGCCGAGACGCCCACAAGAAGCGCGCCGACAAGGCCCGGGCCGTAGGTCACGGCGACCGCGTCGATTCTTGATAAGGGAACGCCCGATGTACTGAGCGCCTCCGAGATCACCGGGATCACCTTCTCCACATGCTTTCTTGAAGCGATCTCGGGAACCACGCCGCCGTAAAGCGTGTGAAGCGGAATCTGGGAAGAAATAATATTCGACAGCACTTCCCTTCCGTTTCTTATGACCGAGGCCGCCGTTTCGTCACAGGAGCTCTCGATTCCGAGAATATAGATATCCTGACTCATTTTAATCCTCAAACAAAAGTACCGTATTGTGACCGTCTCTTGGGATCACAGTACGGGGAAATATCTTCTGAAGCTCATCCAGGTATTCCTCGGGATGCATCATCGCCGGGGAATAGTGGGTCAGCCACATTTCCTTCGGGTCGGCGGCCTTTGCGATCTCGCAGGCCTCCTGCATCAGCATGTGCTTCTTCTCGCGCACACTCTGAAGCTTTCCCTTTTCCCCGTACATGCCCTCGAGGATCAGAAGATCCAGATCCCGGGCATTTTCGCGGATCGAATCCGTCGGCCGCGTATCCGTTGCGTAAAGAAGCGCGAGGCCCTTTCTCTGCGGCCCGATCACGAGATCCGGCGTATAAATCCTGCCGTCCTCCTCGATCACTTCACCGTGCTGCAGACGGTTCCAGAAGCGAAGCGGCACTTCATTTTCCTTTGCGCGTTCCGGGTCAAAAAGCCCGAGCCGCGGAATGTCGATCCGATAGCCGTAGCAGGGCACATTATGCTGGACCTTGAAGGCATGGATGATGTAATCCTTCACCCGAAAATCCGCCGTCTGCCCCGTAAATTCCTGAAATTCAATCGGAAACGGCAGCTCCGGCGCGACCACACGGAGCGCATTCACGACGCGCTGCAGCCCTTTCGGGCCGATCAGAACAAGCGGGTCCTTCCTTTCGGAATTGCCCATCGTCAGAAGCAGCCCCGGAAGTCCGCTGATATGGTCCCCGTGATAATGGGTAAAGCAGATCACATCGATGGGATTACTGGAAAGGCCTTTTTTCCGGAGTGCGACCTGTGTGCCCTCTCCGCAGTCCAGCAGAAGGCTGGAGCCGTTGCAGCGAAGAAGAAGTGAGGTCAGAAAACGATACGGGAGCGGCATCATTCCGCCGGTCCCGAGAAGTGTCACATCTAACATTCGTTAAGATTCCTCTGATTGATTCCGGCGCTCTGCGGCCGGCAGCCTGAGCGCGTAGATTCGTGCGCCTTCGGCCGGATTCTGATAATATTGCTTCCGGAAGCCGATCATCCGAAAGCCGAGATTTTCGTATAATGTGATCGCCGGGAGGTTGCTGTCGCGCACTTCGAGGATCACGGATTCCATGGAAAGCGCTTCCGCATCCGCGATCATTCGCTGAAGGAGGGCCCGGCCGATCCCGCGTCTTCGAAACCTCGGAAGCACCGCGACATTGTCGACATCCGCCTCCGAAAGGATCAGGGACATCCCCGAATAGCCGGCGATTTCCCCCTCCTCCTCCGCAACATAGAAGCGGTAAAGCGCGCGGTTCATCAGACTGGACCGAAGCTCGTTCTCGCTCCAGGGCGTGGAAAAGCAGATCTTTTCGATCAGGGCAAGCTTCGGAAGATCGGATTCTTCTGCGGGACGGATTCTCACGATTCCTTCCTTTCCCGCTCCTGCTCCGCCTGGGACTTTCGAAGATACAGCGGCTGGAAGGTCAGGCAGGATTCCTTTATGCCTTCCGCATAAAGCACTGCCCCGAGCGCCGCCACAGATCCCGCGTGCTGACAGCGCTGATGCGCGGGAGAATACAGCGTGCGGACCGTCGCGATCCTTTCGATCTCCTCCCGGAACACCGGCAAGCCGTCTCCGAGATACATCACGGGTCTCTTCATGTCACGGGCGAGCTGTTCCGCTGCCGCGACCTGCTCCGTAAGCGGGCGCGCGACAGCCTTCTCATGAACCGTAAACTGTCCGTCCGTGAAGCTGTACAGCCCGCTGTAGACCTCCATCCGGCGCGCGTCCATCAACGGACACAGCACCGCCTCGGACGAAAAGGCCGAGTATGCGATCGCGTCGATCGTCGGTACCGGAATGATCGGAAGATCCGCAGGGAAAGCGAGTCCCTTTCCAAGAGACGCGCCGATCCGAAGCCCGGTAAAGGAGCCTGGGCCTTCGGAAACCGCGATCGCCGACAGTTCCCCCATCTCCTTCCCGGTCATATTCATGATCTCGGAGATCATCGGAAGAAGCGTCTCCGAATGGGTTTTCTTAAAATTGGTTGTATATTCCGCGATCACCGTATCGTCCTGCAAAAGCGCGACAGAGGCGGTCAGTGATGCGCTCTCAATTCCGAGAATCAGCAAGCGTTTTATCCTTTCAATAGCCGGAATTCTGCCGGAGTCTTGGACGCTCCTCGGTTTCCGGCCGGTATATCGTGATCTTTCTGTAATCTTCGCCCTTATTCAGATCCTTTTCGATCAGGATCTTCATCGCCCGCTCGGGGATGATCTCCGCGATCAGGCTGGCCCATTCCACGAGACAGACGCCGTCGCCGTAGAAATATTCGTCGATTCCGACCTCTTCCATCTCCTCGGGGTCCTCGATCCGGTAGACGTCAAAATGGTACAGCGGAAGCGTCCCCTCGCGGTATTCCTGGACGATCGTAAAGGTCGGCGACACCACAGGCTCCGTGATGCCCAGACCCTCCGCGAAGCCCTTGACGAAAACCGTTTTCCCGACGCCCAGCTCTCCGTTCAGGCAGATAATATCTCCGGGAGAAACGGCTGCGGCCAGCGCCTTTGCGAGGGCCTGCGTTTCTTCCGGAGCATTTGTTTCATAAACACTTCTCATGATCAGAAGCCTCTTCTTTTTTTCTTCGGCAGCTTTTCCCGGAGCAGGTTCAGCACCTCCTCACGGTCTGAAAACAGCTGAAGCGGAATCACGTTCGCGCGGATGTCCGTGAGATAAATGATCAGCTCGCCCGAGAAGACCGCCGCGCGGTGCATATTCTCGAAGGAAAGGACATTCGACTGCTCCCCCTGATAGGCATGCATGCCCAGATCGTCGAAAATGTAGGTTGTTGTCCGCTGCAGGACTTCCTGCTTTGCCTGCTGGGAGGCCTTGAAATACAGGAAAACCGGCTGCAGTACAAAATACACCGCCGAAATCAGGATCAGAAAGACGCCGCTGGTATTGCCCCTCGTCAGGAAATAGATGCCGCCGCCCAGGGAGACGAGACCGACAATCAGGTAAATGAGTCCCGTCGGCCGCATGTACATGTGATAAAACATGAACTTGAACAGGTCGTTTTTCGTGAGCTTTACGTCTGCCCGCATGAAATACCTCCGGAATTACTCATTGACCGTACGGTCTGTATGGATCCACTTCAGATACGCATTCATGAACATGTCCAGTTCGCCGTCCATGACCGCCTGGACATTACCGGTTTCCGCCTGTGTTCTGAGGTCCTTGACCATCGTGTAGGGCTGGAAGACGTAGGAACGGATCTGGGAGCCCCAGCCGTTGTCCTTCACCTCGCCGCGGATATCCGACAGCTGGTTTTCATTCTCCTGCTTTTTCAGAAGGTACAGCTTTGCGCGCAGCATCTCCATCGCCTTGTCGAGGTTCTGGAAATGGGACCGCTCATTCTGGCAGGCCACAACGATTCCGGTCGGAATGTGCGTGATACGCACCGCCGAAGAGGTCTTGTTGATGTGCTGGCCGCCGGCGCCGGAGCTTCGGTAGACGTCGATCTTCAGGTCGTCGTCCTTGATGTCCACGTCGAGGCTCTGCTCGATGACCGGCATGATGTCGCAGGATACGAAGCTGGTCATGCGCTTTCCGACCGCGTTGAAGGGCGAAATCCGCACGAGGCGGTGGATGCCGTGCTCGGATCTGAGATAGCCGTAGGCATTCTCGCCGGTGATCTGGATCGTCACGGACTTGATGCCGGCCTCGTCGCCATCCAGATAGTCCAGGACTTCGATCGAATAGCCCTTCTTCTCCGCCCAGCGGGTGTACATGCGGTACAGCATGCCTGCCCAGTCGCAGGCC
>CAMOZF010000013.1 GCA_946630765.1 uncultured Lachnospiraceae bacterium
AAAAGTGCGGGCTTCTCTGCGAATCGCGGGTTTTCCCCACAGACGTGGAGCCGGCGCTTTTCTTTGAGCGCTTCCTGGCGGTAAACGAAGATGACAGCGTGGACGGAATCCTGATTCTGCAGCCGCTGCCCGCGGGCATCGACGGAAAGAAGCTCTTCTCCATGCTGAAGCCGGAAAAGGATATGGACTGCGCAAGTCCTGTGAACCGGGAGAATTTATTTGAGGGAAAGGAAACCGTCTTCCCCTGTACACCGGAAGCGGTGCTTCAGATGCTCGACTGCGAGGGAATTGAGCTTCAGGGAAAGCATGCGGTTGTGATCGGCCGTTCCATGGTAGTTGGAAAACCGCTTTCCATGATGCTTCTTCAGCGGAATGCGACGGTGACGATCTGTCATTCAAGGACGCAGAACCTTCGTGAAATCGCACGGACTGCGGATATTCTGATCGCTGCTGTAGGGCGTCCGGAAATGATTGACGGAAGCTATGTGAAGGATGGCGCAGTCGTTCTGGATGTCGGAATCAACATCAATGCCGAGGGACGCCTCGTCGGCGACTGCGCACCGGCCTCGATGGGTCAGGCGGCGCTTGTAAGTCCGGTCCCCGGCGGCGTCGGCAGCGTGACCACCTCGGTTCTGGCGCTTCATACGGCGGAAGCCGCGAAAAGAAAGCGGGGCTGATCTATGGAAATCGAGATACGTTATCTTTCGGACCGCATCGAACCGCTTCGCTACATCGACGGCAAATCAGACTGGATCGATCTGCGGGCTTCCGAAGAAATCAATATGAAGGCCGGGGAATTCCGGCTGATTCCGCTGGGCGTCGCGATGAAGCTTCCTGAAGGATACGAGGCCTATGTCGTTTCCAGAAGCTCGCTTTACCGAAACTACGGCATTATCCAGGCGAACAGCTTCGGCATCGTCGATGAAAGCTACTGCGGAGACAATGATGAATGGTTTTTCCCGGCGCTTGCGCTTCGGGACACAACCGTGCATGTCAATGACCGGATCTGCCAGTTCCGGATCATGAAACATCAGCCGGAGATTTCCTTCACGGTGCGCGAGCATCTGGAGGGCGAGGACCGCGGCGGCTTTGGAACGACCGGTACGAACTGAGACTTCGTTTTTTGAAAAATATAAAAGACTCCTGAAAATCCAGAGACCTTGAAAGTTCTGGCTTCAGGAGTCTTTTCATTCTTTTGTTGAAAAGCTTACAGAACGACGCCGTTTCTCTTGAGGAGCTCCCGGGCGGAGTCGACGGAATCGACGCCGTGGGGGTTCTTGATCGGGGCAAATTCGTATTCGCGGATGACCTCGTAGGGGAGGCAGCTTGAGAGAAGATGGATCATATCAAGCACGAGATACTCAAATTTATAGCCGTTCGGCGCTTCCGGATGCAGCGGTTCGCCGTCCTCTGAAAGGCAGGGGATCTTCTTCTCCACGATATGAATCGGGATCCGGTCATTCAGGATATCCACAAGCCGGTCCAAACGGAAGAGATAATTCAGAATGACGCCGAAATTATACAGAAGATTGCCCTCGGCATCCCGAAGCTGGATCATATCGTCGGTCATTTCGTAGTATTCACAGATGGAGGGACGGCCGTCCTCGAGACACAGAACACCGACGCGCTCATTGGGATCGGCTTTGCGGACTACCTTTGCCGCGACGTCGCGGCCGGAATCGATCATGGCGCCGACGAACGCGGGATCATTGATCCGCTGGCAGACGTTATCCACACCGAACACGGAAATGTACTCGATGCCTTTCTCCTGAAGCTCCGAAAGAAGGCCGGCGCGCGCAAGCGAGCTGAACCATCCGCCGTTGCCGTTCGGGGAGACCGCGATGCGGCCTTTGGATTCCATGAGGATCTTTCCGTCATAGCCGACACAGGGCGCCATATCCTGCGTAAAGAAACGCACATAATCCGGATTGTAGCCGAAATAATTTTTCTCGCGGAAGAAGGAGACCGTGTCCTCGTGATTCAGCTCCGAGGTCATGACAAGGAGCATGACGTAGTGTCCGGTTTTATGTACCACATCAAGGAGATTGTTGATCAGACACTCGAAAATGTACAGCTCTTGCGTGATGCCGACATTGTACATGCCCTTCGGCTTGTCAAAACCGAGCCGGGTGCCCATGCCGCCGGCGAGAAGCACCGCCGCGGTCTTTTCGGCCTTCAGCGCCTCGATGCCTGTATTTTCATAGGAACTGCGGTTTTTGTCGATTTCCGTAACCGTCAGCGCGCCAAGCGGAGAGAAAACGCCGCGTTTTTCCGTCTCTTCATTTTCCTTCAGAAGCTGCAGAAGCGAGAAATCAATCCCCTGAAGCTGCAGAAGAAGGGCGTTCTTTTCTTCTTCGGAAAGTTCGTCCCAGTACTTCAGAAGATGCTCCTGACCGTATTTTCCGAGAAGAGTAAGGGCTTCATCATAATTCATACCGGATTCTCCTTTTTGCCGGAGCAGTATTTTTGCAGCGGCAGTTTGATACGCTTAGTATAGCAGAAATTTTATCAAAAAACAACTTGATAAAAATAAGATTATGCTGTAAGATGTATCTGAACTGTGCATGTTGTGTGCAACTGTGCAGACGTTTTTTGTTTTGGAGGATGACATGGCGAACGAAGGTAAGCTGAAAACAATCGGAGTACTTACAAGCGGCGGTGACGCGCCGGGCATGAACGCTGCAATCCGTGCGGTGGTAAGAAGTGCGCTTTCCCAGGGGCTGAATGTCAAAGGCATCGAGCGCGGATACGCGGGACTTCTGAATGAAGAGATTCACGATATGAAGTCGTCGGACGTTTCGGATATTATCCAGCGCGGCGGCACCATTCTGTATACCGCCCGCTGTATGGAATTTATGACCGAAGAAGGTCAGAGAGAGGGCGCGGAGATCTGCCGCAAGCATGGGATTGACGGGATTGTGGTAATCGGCGGCGACGGTTCCTACCGCGGTGCCGGAAAGCTTGCCGCGCATGGCATCAATACGATCGGTGTGCCCGGAACGATTGACCTGGATATCGCATCGACCGAGTATTCGATCGGTTTTGATACGGCTGTCAATACGGCAATGGAAGCCATCGACAAGATCCGTGATACTTCCTCGTCGCATGAGCGCTGCTCGGTCATCGAGGTTATGGGCCGTTCGGCGGGCTACATCGCGATCTGCTGCGGCATTGCCACGGGATCTGACGACATCCTGCTTCCCGAGACCTATGACGGCAATGAGCAGGCGATTATCGATCATTTGCTGAATAACCGGAAGGTCGGCAAGAAGCACCATCTGATCATCAACGCGGAGGGCATCGGCCATTCGGCGACACTCGCGAAGCACATCGAGGAAGCAACGGGCGTCGAGTCCAGAGCAACCATCCTCGGCTATCTGCAGCGCGGCGGCTCGCCGTCCTGCCGTGACCGTTTCCTGGCTTCACTTATGGGATCGGCAGCGGTGGATCTTCTTCTGCAGGGCAAATCCAACCGCGTGGTCGGCATGAAGAACGGCAAGGTTGTGGATTACGATCTGGATGAAGCGCTTGCGATGACAAAGACAATTTCGAGTGACTGGATACGGATTTCCAAGCTCCTTCTGAGAAGATAAGGATATAGAAGACGGGACGAAAGATCAGGCGGGGGCAACACCGCCTGTTTTGAAAAGGAAAGGGGGTCATGAATCAGCTGGAGAAAAATATCATCAGGTGGCAGAGAAAGCCTTCGGAGCGAAAAAAAGACGGTGTCTTTATCGTGGAAGGCATCAAAATGGCGCTGGAGGTTCCGGTGGAGCGGCTGGAGGCCGTTGTGGTTTCAGACAGCTTCATCAAGGAAAACCGCTTCCGGATCGCCGGTCTGGAGAAGGCCTGCAAAAGGGAAAAAGGCATTCGCTTTGAGTGTATTCCGGACAGTGATTACAAGAGGCTGTCGGACACCAAGACGCCGCAGGGTATTCTGGCGGTTCTTAAGGCCTATGACTATACGCCCGAGGAAATCCTCCGGGAAGAGAACGGCTTTTATGTTTTCCTGGAGAATCTGCAGGATCCGGGAAATCTCGGCACGATCATCCGCTCCGCGGAAGCCGCGGGCTGCTCGGGCGTCATCCTGAACGAAAACAGTGTGGATCCGTATAATCCGAAGGTGATCCGCGCGACGATGGGGTCCTTTTTCCGCGTGAAATTTGCAGTGACGCCGGATCTTAGGAGCCTGATCCGGGATTTCAGAGAAGACGGCGGAACGGTCTATGCGGCGCATTTACAGGGAAGTGTGCCCTACGATCAGGCTGATTACCGGAAAAAATGCGCGGTCATGATCGGAAATGAATCCAAGGGCCTTTCGGACGCGCTGACCGAAGCCGCGGATCTTCGCGTGCACATCCCGATGAAGGGAAAGGTGGAGTCCTTGAATGCCGCGATGGCGGCGACGATCCTGATGTTTGAGTCGATGCGGCAGCGAAAAACAACGGACTGATTCTGCCGAAAAACCGCCCGAAATCCGGCATGCTTGACAAAAATTGTGAATTGTGTTAAGATCTTTTGTAATAATTTCGTAACAACCGAAGAGAGTTTGTAAATAAATATATACGGAGGAATCTGAATGCTGAGGAAATTGCGTTACGCTGCAGCGATTCTGTGTGGCTCTGCGATCTTTACCGCCGCTGCACTTTCGGCCTGCAATCGTCCCGCAAATGACACAACGGACGATCCTGGCGTGCGAAGTGAGACAGAATCGGAAGGCGGCGATATCGGAAAAAGGGAGTCTGAACCGGGGGATGATGACGAGGACCCTGCCCCAGAAAGCAGGGCCGAAGAGACGGAAGTGACTTCTTCGGAAGAAACGTCCGGGGAAACGGAGAGCACGGAGGAACCGACGGAGGAAAGCGAGGATCCGGAAAGTCTCACGGGACTTCGGAAGTATTTCCAGAACAAGCTGATCGTCAACACCGAAAAAGCTTCTCTTTACCTGAATGTCCGCGAGGAGCCGGATGACGACAGCAAAATCCTTTCCGTGCTTTACCCGAACGACATCGCAAGCTATATCGGAAAGGACGGAAACTGGTATGAAATTGAGCGTGAGGGATATACCGGTTACGTCAATGCTTCTTATGTGTACACCGACCGTGAAGCCTATGAGCACATGGTGGACTGCGTGGCTTACGCGGCGATGGTTCAGAACTATGAATCCTATCTCTATGCCGTACCGGATGCGACGACGGAAATTATTCTCTGCGCCCATAAAAGTGACGCCTTCCGTCTGAAGGGAATTTCCGGCGGCTTCTATGAGGTGGAGGTCAGCTCGGAGCTGTACGACACCCTGTTCATGCCGATGGACGATGCAATTATTTACTATCTGTTTCTCGGACAGGGCAATGACAATGAACTTTCGGATCATGACGAAGCGTTTTTCGGAACGCTGGAGGTCGAACAGAATCTCACAAGGTCGGAGGAGCTGATCGAGGAATACGCGCAGGACCTGCAGGAGTATATGGATTATCTGGCGTCTTCCGAGGCGGAGTCCTATGCCGCGGAACAGGCCTATATTGCGGCGAGCCGTGCCGCGCAGCAGCAGGCTGCGGAAGCGGCGAGACAGTCGGTGTCATCGGTGGCGGCGGAGGCCAAAAACTCCGGCGACGCCCAGTATCTCGGGCGTTTCCTGATCACGCATTACTGTCACTGCCAGATCTGCTGCGGCGTCTGGGGCTCAAACGATCCGAATTATCAGGCCTACGGCGAATCGGGCATCCGGCTTCAGAGCGACTATACCGTCGCGGTGAATTCCGGCCAGATTCCTTTTGGCACGCGGCTTCTGATCAACGGAAAGGAATATATTACGGCCGATACCGGCGCGCTGCCGAACAGTATTGATATTTACCGGCAGCATCATGCGGACGCACTGGCCGGAGGTGCCTACTACGCGGATGTCTATGTGCTTCCGTAAAAGATCGGGGATGTTCTCAGGGCGCATTTTTCTGGGAACACCCCCGGTCTTTTTGCCTGACCTCTGTGCACATGATCCCGCGGCTGTAAAGAAAGTCTGAATTTTCTGTGTATTCTGTGACAGAAAAGAAGAGATGTGCTATACTTTAGCCTGATATATGTCATTCCGCCTCGGGATGACAAAGGAAGGCTTTGAGGTAGATCATGAGAAAGTTCATGGGTAATATCAGATACCGGCTCGCCGGCTTTATGCGCGGCAGATACGGTCATGACACGCTGAATGCGGCGCTGATCGGCACGGCCATTGTGCTGGACGTCGTCTTTATGCTGACGCGCATTCCGATTTTCGCATTTGTGAGCTTTGTGCCGCTGGTGCTTGCGACACTTCGGATGTTCTCCAGAAACACGCAGAAGCGCTATCAGGAAAACCGCGGCTTTACGAACTTCTTCCGGAATCTTCTCGCGCTTCGGACACATCATATTTACCGCTGTCCCTCGTGCAGACAGAAGATCCGTATTCCGAGAAAGGGCGGGAAAATGGTGGAAATCACCTGCCCGAAATGTCATGAGCATTTCAGAAAGAAAATCTGAGGACAGAAATGTTCGGGTATCTGACGGCTTATAAAGACAAGCTGAGCGAAGAGGATAAAGAACTATATCAGGCCTACTACTGCGGGCTGTGCAGGAATCTTCAGAAGCGGCACAGCAAGAAATCCGCGCTGATTCTCGCCTACGACCCGGTGTTTCTCGCGCTCCTCTATAACGGACTTTATGAGGAGCCGGAGGAGAGAAGAAGCCGCTACTGCCTTCATAAGGCGGAAAAGGTTCCGCTGATCCGGACGGAGACGCTGAACTATGCGGCGGACGTGAATCTTCTTCTGGCATATCAGAATTACATGGACAAGGTGCATGACAGCGGATCGAAAAAGGCGCTTCGGGCCGTTCGCTTTCTGAAAAGGGAGTACCGGGAGACCGCAGAACAGTATCCGCGGCAGACCCGGGCGCTTGAAGAATATATGCGCCTTCTTCACGAATGTGAAGCCAGAGAATCGGACAATCCGGACGAGGCGGCGAATCTTACCGGAAAGATGTGCGAAGAGGTCTTTCTGATGAAGGAGGACGAATTTGAAAAATATCTCCGGCCGCTGTTCTTTTATCTCGGAAAGTATGTCTATCTGACGGACGCCTTCTGCGATCTTGAGGATGATATGAAGACGGAGGCTTATAATCCGTACCGGACATTGTATCACAGGGAAAATGCGGAACAGATGATCCTCATGCATCTGGAGAGCGTCATGGGAGAAGCGGCGGCGAGCTTTGAAAAGCTGCCGATTTTCCGCCATCGGGAGATTCTCAGGAATATTCTGTATGCGGGGGTGTGGCTGGGTTACCAGAAGGCTGTGAAAGAGCGGAAGGAAAAGGAAAACTGACATGTATTTCGACCCTTATCAGGTGCTCGGCGTCTCTCCGGACGCGAGCGATGATGAAGTAAAAAAAGCATACCGTACGCTCAGCCGCAGATATCATCCGGATACGAACGTCAACAATCCCAACAAGGCCCAGGCAGAGGAGCAGTTCAAGAAGGTCCAGCAGGCCTACGAGGAGATTCAGAAGATCCGGGAGAGAGGCGGCGCGCAGTACAATTCCTCCCAGTACGGATCTTCTCAGTACGGCTCCTCCTACGGCTACGGTTACCGTGAGCAGGAACAGAATTACGGCTTCGGCTTCGACCCCTTCGGCGATTATCAGCGGGAGCAGCAAAAGAACAGCCAGTACCGGGAATCGGTCGAGATGCAGGCGGCTGTGAACTATCTGAATGCCGGACATTATCAGGAAGCCCTGAATGTCCTGAACCGGATGGACGGCAGCTACAGAGACGCGAGATGGTATTTCCTTCGCGCGCTTAGCAACAGCGGCCTCGGAAATCAGATGAATGCGCTTCAGGACGCGGAGACCGCGTGTGAGCTGGAGCCGAACAATATGCAGTACAGGAGTCTTCTGCAGCGTCTGAGAAGCGGCGGTGCCTATTACCGTGAGCGCGGAAGCTCCTACGGAAGAAACGATATCTTCGGAATGGATCTTTGCCTTCCCTTCTGTCTGGTGTCGTTATGCTGTCCGTGCAACGGACCCTGCTAAGCGGGTTCGCAAAGGGTGAATAAGATGTATAAGAGAAGAGACCATGCCAGATTCCTTCTCGGAGGATTTGCTTTTTCGCTTCTTCTGGGCATGATCCTGTTCGCGGTGACCGCATTCTCCACGATCCGGGAATCCAGAAAGCTCCTTCAGGAGCTTCAGAATCACGGGCCTGCGCAGCCTGCAAACACGGCGTCGCAGGAAGAAAACGGTGAAGATCCGAAGAATGCCGCACAGGAGGAACAGACGGAAGGCACGGAAAATCAGGAAAGCGAAGAGGCCGAAGCACCTTCGGAAAGTGCAGCAGCGCCGGAGGAAACGCCCGGGGCGTCCGAAGAAGCGGTGCAGACCGCCTCGCCGGACTTCAACGACGGAACGATCCGGCGGCTTTCCGATGAGGAGCTCTGGACGATAGAAAACACCGTGGACACCACCGTCCGCGGCTTCGGAACTGGCTTTGATCAGCCGAAGGACGATTTCAACAGAAATGCCTATGTCGTCAGTGTGCAGGATGACCTTTCGCAGGCCGGCATCAACGGCCGCTGCTTCTGCGCCGATGAAAACACGAAACGGATCGCGATTACCTTCCAGGCCGGCTACGACAACGGCTATACGGAGCAGATACTGGATATTCTGAAGGCCCAGGGCATAAAATCCACCTTCTATATTACCCATGAATTTGCCTGGAGCCGTCCGGATATCGTGCAGCGCATCATCGATGAAGGCCACGCGATCGGAAGCCATACCTACAGTGCGCCGGAGGAGGGCATTGCCTATCTGTCTCTCAGGGAACAGATGGAGGATGCGCTTCAGATGCAGCAGTACATGGACGAGAAGTTCGGCTATTCGATGCGAAAGTACAATTACAACTCCGGTGTCTGGTCGCTCGCGTCTGCGAAGATGATGTCCGACATGGGCTATCAGCTCGATTTCTGCAGCGTCAATTATGACGATTACGATCCGGAAGTTTCCTATGAGGCGAATAAAATCCTCGACTCGCTGCTTTCGTGCGGCCATAACGGCGCCGTTTACTGCTTCCACATGACCAATCCGATCACAGCGGAAATCCTTCCGGGGCTGATTCACTATCTTAAAGTTCAGGGCTATGAGCTGGTTCAGATGCCCTGATTCCAGGTTTTCAACAAAAGAAGAGACAGGAGTGCCTGAAAATGATTCGGGTGCTCCTGCTTTTTTGTTATAAGGGAATTAACGGGACGTGCTGACGAGATATTTTCAGAAAGATGCTTGCATTTTTCTTGATTTTTCGATATGATATGTGATAATTGGGGAAAGTTGGAAAACTCCCCATATAAGCACTTTATATGATCAGTGCAGATCGGAGGATAGATGAGCACAAACGAACTGACAAAAGCAAAAGCGAGAATCGCTTCTCTTGCGGATGAAGGCAGTTTTGTGGAGATCGGCGCCCGTGTGCGGGCCCGCGCCACAGACTATTCATCGGCCTTTGAGAAGGACGGAGACGGTGTCGTCACCGGTTATGCGACCATCGCAGGCAGACTGGTGTACATTTACAGCCAGGATCCCGATGTATACGGCGGATCTCTGGGTGAAATGCACGCGGAGAAAATCGCGCGGGTTTATGACCTGGCGATCAAGATGGGTGCGCCCGTCATCGCACTTCTGGATTCCACCGGCGTCCGGCTTGAGGAAGCCGCGGATGCACTTCATGGATTCGGCAAATTATATCTGTCGCAGGCGAAGGCTTCCGGCCTTGTCCCGCAGATCACGGCGGTTTACGGAAAATGCGGCGGGGGCATGGCAGTGTCTGCAGGCCTCTCCGATTTTGTATTTATGGAAGCGAAAAACGCGCAGCTTTTCGTCAATGCCCCGAATACCCTGGACGGAAATTCCGTGGAAAAATGTGATACCGCAAAGGCTGAATACATGTGCGTGAACAGCGGTATCGTTGATGATATCGGGTCGGAGGATGAGATCGCCGCAAGTATCCGCGCGCTGGTTTCGATCCTTCCGCAGAATAACGAAGAGGCAGCGGTCGAGGACGGAACGGACGATCTGAACCGGATGACCGCGGAGCTGGAGGGCGTGGTTGACGCGAAGGCGATCATTTCCTCTGTTGCGGATTCCTATCTTTTCGTTGAAACCAAGAAGGGCTATGCCAAAGACATCGTGACCGGCTTTATCCGTCTCGACGGCGTGACCGCGGGTGTTGTCGCGAATGCCGAAGAGAAGCTTTCTCCGGAAGGCCTGAAGAAGGCTGCGTCCTTTGTGACCTTCTGTGACGCCTTCGAGATCCCGCTTGTGACATTTAACTGCGCGGATGGATTCGAAGCGACGGTTGCCGCGGAGAAGAGCCTCGCGAAGGCAGCGGCGGAGCTGGTATATGCATTTGCCAACGCGACTGTTCCCAAGATCAGCGTGATTGTCGGCGACACCTACGCAAGCGCCTATACGATCATGAACAGCAAGGCCATCGGCGCAGATATCGTCTATGCGGTTGAGGATGCAAGGATCGGTATCATGGAGGCCGGAAGCGCCGCGAAGATCATCGGCGGAGAGGACCTCTCGGAGGTTGCCGCGAAGTTTGATCAGAAGCAGACAGCGGAAGCTGCTGCAGCACGCGGCTATGTGGATGAACTGATCAGCATGACCAGCCTGAGAAAGAACATTCTTCTGGCGCTTGAAATGCTTTTCAATAAACGCGAGGACGCTCCTCTTAAAAAGCACGGCTCGAAATAAAGAAAGGAGAAAGCGCGTATGAAAAAAAGAATTCTGCCGCTCCTTTCTCTCGGACTTCCCGTACTCGCATTAACAGGCTGCGCTGAAGATATCGGTGCGACGCTTGCGGATGCCGGGCAGAATACGATCGTCGGCATGGGCGTCGTATTCGCGATTCTGATCCTGATCAGCCTTGTAATCTCGGCTTTTAATCTGATCGGGAAGGCCCAGAATGCGGCTGCGAAGAAAAAAGAGGAAAAGCTGAAAAAGAATACACCGGCGGTGGAGCAGAATAAGGACGAAGAGACAGCGGATTCCGAAGAGGAGGAGATTGCTCCGGAAGACGATCTGGAGCTCGTGGCGGTCATTGCGGCGGCGATTGCCGCTTCTGAAAACGCGGATCCTTCGGGTATCGTCGTTCGTTCCATCCGTAAAGTTTCATCTGCAAATCATTGGAAGAGAGGATAAAAGATCATGAAAAACTACACAATTACTGTGAACGGAAATGTATATAATGTAACTGTTGAAGAAGGCGTCACATCCGGTGCGGTTCAGGCTGCGCCCCAGGCGCCCCAGGCGCCCGTGAAGGCTGCACCCGCGAAGAAGGCGGCGGCACCCGCAGGCGCGAAGGGCTCCGTGACGATCGTTTCCCCGATGCCCGGCAAGATCCTCGGCGTCAAGGCGAAGGCCGGCGACAAGGTAAGCCGCGGACAGGTTGTGCTGGTACTCGAGGCCATGAAGATGGAAAATGAAATCGTTGCTCCGCAGGACGGCACGATCGTTTCCATTGACACCAATGAAGGCGCTTCAGTAGAAGCCGGCGCAGTCCTTGCGACAATGGAATAAGAAATTTGATCTTTAAAGGAGATTTCAGATGAACATACTGACCACATTAGGAAATCTGCTCCAGCAGACAGCCTTTTTCAATCTGAGCTGGGGCAATTACTTAATGATAGCAGTCGCGCTGTTCTTCATGTATCTGGCCATTGCGAAGGATTATGAACCGCTGCTTCTTGTGCCGATCAGCTTCGGCATGCTTCTGGTGAATATCTACCCGGATATTATGGCAGCACCGGTATATGACGCAGATCACAATCTCGTACAGGCCGGCGGACTGTTACATTATTTCTACGTGCTCGACGAATGGTCGATTCTTCCGTCCCTGATCTTCATGGGCGTCGGCGCTTCGACAGACTTTGCACCGCTGATCGCGAACCCGAAAAGCTTCCTTCTCGGTGCCGCGGCGCAGTTCGGTATCTACGGCGCGTATTTCATGGCTATTCTGATGGGCTTCAACGGCAAGGCAGCTGCTGCGATTTCAATCATCGGCGGCGCTGACGGCCCGACCTCCATCTTCCTCTGCGGCAAGCTCGGCCAGACCGAGTACATGGGACCGATCGCGGTTGCGGCATACTCCTACATGTCGCTTGTTCCGATCATTCAGCCGCCGATCATGAAGGCGCTGACGACGGAGAAGGAGCGGAAGATCAAGATGGAACAGCTTCGTCCCGTCACAAAGCTCGAGAAGATCCTCTTCCCAATCATTATTACGATTGTTGTATGTATGCTTCTTCCGACCACCGCACCGCTTGTCGGCATGCTGATGCTCGGCAACCTCTTCCATGAGTGCGGCGTCGTGAAGCAGCTCTCGGAGACCGCCTCGAATGCGCTGATGTATATCGTTGTTATCATCCTCGGAACCTCCGTCGGTGCGACGACCTCCGCAGAAGCCTTCCTGAAGGTTGATACGCTGAAGATCGTCGCCCTTGGACTGATCGCGTTCGCGCTGGGTACCGCGGCAGGCGTGCTCTTCGGCAAGCTGATGTGCAAGGTGACACACGGAAAGGTGAATCCGCTGATCGGCTCGGCCGGCGTTTCCGCAGTTCCGATGGCAGCCCGTGTTTCGCAGAAGGTCGGTTCCCAGGCAGATCCGACGAACTTCCTTCTGATGCACGCAATGGGCCCGAACGTGGCCGGCGTTATCGGAACGGCAGTTGCGGCCGGAACATTCATGGCTGTATTTGGGGTCAAATAAAAGGAGAAAGATTATGGGAGAAACATTTAAAAAGCCGGTCAAGATTACAGAAACCGTGCTTCGTGACGCGCATCAGTCGCTGATCGCGACCCGTATGACGACGGAAGAGATGCTGCCGATCATCGATAAAATGGATAAAGTCGGCTACCATTCGGTAGAGTGCTGGGGCGGCGCGACCTTTGACGCCTGCCTGCGTTTCCTGAAGGAGGATCCGTGGGTACGTCTTCGCAAGTTCCGTGAAGGCTTCAAGAACACCAAGCTTCAGATGCTGTTCCGCGGACAGAACATCCTCGGCTACAATCACTACGCCGATGATGTTGTAGAATATTTCGTTGAGAAGTCGATTGCAAACGGTATCGACATCATCCGTATTTTCGACTGCTTCAACGATTTAAGAAACCTTGAGACGGCTGTCAGGGCCACGAAGCGCGAGAAAGAGCGCTCCGGCAAGGGTGAGTGCCAGATCGCGCTTGCCTATACCTTAGGCGATGCCTACACGCTGGATTACTGGCGTGAGACCGCCCGCCGCATCGAAGATATGGGCGCGGATTCTCTGTGCATCAAGGACATGGCCGGCCTTCTGATTCCTTACGAAGCAGACCGTCTGGTGCGCGCGCTCCGCGAGGGCACAAACCTTCCGATCGACATCCATACGCACTACACCTCCGGTGTTGCCAGCATGACGCTGATGAAGTCCGTCGAAGCCGGCGCCGACATTATCGACACGGCGATTTCGCCTTTCGCGATGGGCACTTCTCAGGCAGCGACCGAGGTTATGGTCAAGACCTTCGAGGGAACTCCCTACGATACCGGCCTTGATCTGAACCTTCTTGCCGAGATCGCGGATTACTTCCGTCCGATCCAGGAGAAGTATCTGGAGAACGGCAGACTTTCGCCGAAGGTCATGGGCGTCAATATCAAGACGCTTCTTTACCAGGTACCGGGCGGCATGCTCAGTAACCTTGTTTCCCAGCTGAAGGAAGCAAAGGCCGAAGACAAGTACTACGACGTGCTCGAGGAAATCCCACGTGTTCGTAAGGACCTCGCCGAGCCGCCG
>CAMOZF010000014.1 GCA_946630765.1 uncultured Lachnospiraceae bacterium
ATTGGTCGCGCCGAAACGGTTCTTCACGGCCCGAAGAAGCCGGGACACGGCCGAGCGGTCGCCTTCAAAGTAAAGCACCGTATCCACCATGTGCTCGAGCACTCTGGGGCCTGCGACTGTTCCTTCCTTTGTGACATGTCCGACAAGGAAGATCGTGATATTTTTCTGTTTCGCGGTCTGCATCAGGATATTCGTGCACTCCCGGACCTGGGACACCGAGCCGGGCGCGGAGCTGATGTCCTCCCGGTAAATGGTCTGGATCGAATCCACCACGCAGAACTGCGGATTTTCCTGATCGATCAGATCCTCGATGAGGTCGAGGCTTGTCTCGGACGCCATCCGCACATCGCCGGAAAATTCCCCCATCCGGTCCGCCCTGAGGCGGATCTGCTGCAGACTCTCCTCGCCGGAGATATACAGGACACGGGTCCCTTTCGCCGACAGATGCCGGCAGACCTGAAGAAGAATCGTGGATTTTCCGATGCCGGGGTCGCCCCCGAGAAGCACGAGAGACCCGGGCACAATGCCGCCGCCGAGCACCCGGTCCAGTTCCGACATGCCGGAGCTCATGCGGTAGCCGTCGGAAACGGCGACATCCCGAAGAGATGTCGCCTGAGACCTCCGAAGACCGCCGGAATCCTTCTTGGTCCCGGCGGTTCTTGTAATTTTGACAGGTTCCTCCACGAAGGTGTTCCAGGCATGGCATCCCGGACACTGACCCATCCATTTGCTGCTTTCATAGCCGCACTCATTGCAGAAAAAAACCGTGGATTTCTTAGCCATTCTTCTCACTCTTCGTAAATGTCAGCGTATCGTTATGCTTCCCGATATGGATGACGTCGCCCGAACCAAAGCCCTGATCAAGGATCTTCTGCGCAAGCTCGTCCTCCACAAGCGTCTGGATCACGCGCTTCAGGGGACGTGCGCCGTACTTCGGGTCGTAGCCCTTCTCGATTAAAAGTTCCTTCGCCGATGCGCTGAAGCGCAGGGAAATATTCATCTCCTGCTTTGCGCGCTTCGAAAGGTCCTTCAGCATGATGTTGACAATATCCTTCATATTGTCCTTATTCAGCGGATGGAACACGATAATCTCGTCGATACGGTTCAGAAATTCCGGCTTGAAGGTATGCCGCACGGCTTCCATGACACGGTCCTTCATCACCTTGTAATCCTGTGCCTCGTCGTGGCGGGAACCAAAGCCCAGCACCTTCGGCGTGATGATATTCTCCGCGCCGCAGTTACTGGTCATGATGATGATCGTATTCTTGAAATCCACCCTGCGGCCCTGGGAATCAGTGATCTGACCGTCGTCCAGCACCTGCAGAAGAATGTTGAAAACATCCGGATGCGCCTTCTCGATCTCGTCGAAAAGGAGCACGGAGTAGGGGTTTCTCCGAACCTTCTCGGAAAGCTGTCCGCCCTCCTCGAAGCCGACATATCCGGGAGGCGATCCGATCAGCTTGCTGACCGAATGCTTCTCCATGTACTCGGACATGTCAACACGGATGATTGCATTTTCGGTGCCGAACATGGCCTCCGAAAGCGCCTTGCTGAGCTCGGTTTTGCCGACGCCGGTCGGGCCGAGGAACAGGAAGGAGCCGATCGGACGCTTCGGGTCCTTCAGACCCACACGTCCGCGGCGGATGGCCTTACTGACTGCCGTAACCGCTTCGTCCTGCGAAACCACGCGCTTATGAAGCGTGCCCTCCATGTTTTTCAGGCGGTTCGCCTCGGTCTCCCGGAGCGAGCTCACCGGAATCTTGGTCCAGCCGCTGACGACGTCTGCGATCTCCTCCTCCGTTACCGGGGGGCGGGACTCATTCTGCTCCTTTTCCCAGGCAGCCTGGTACTTCTGAAGACGGCTTTTCAGCCGTTCCTGTTTTCTCTTGATCTCTCCCGCGGTCTCGAAATCCTGCTCGAAAACCGCGTTCTCCTTTTCCTTCTCAAGCGCTGCGATCTCGTCCGTCACCGTGCGGATCTTTTTCGGCTGAACATAGGTCGAGAGACGGACCTTACTGGCCGCCTCATCCAGAAGGTCGATCGCCTTATCCGGAAGGAAACGGTCGGAAATGTAGCGCGCGGACAGCTTGACCGCAGCTTCGATCGCATCGTCCGTGATCACAACCCGGTGATGGTCCTCGTAGGCCTTCCGGAGGCCCTTCAGGATATCCACGGATTCCGCCTCCGTCGGTTCCTCGACGGTCACGGGCTGGAATCTTCTCTCGAGTGCGGCGTCCTTCTCGATATGCTTGCGGTATTCGGAGATCGTCGTCGCACCGATCAGCTGGATCTCGCCTCTGGCAAGCGAGGGCTTGATGATGTTTGCGGCATCCAGTGCGCCTTCTGCGCCGCCGGCGCCGATGATCGTATGAATCTCATCGATAAAGAGGATGATTGATTTGTCGGAGGCGGCTTCGGCGATCACATTCTTGATGCGCTCCTCGAATTCGCCGCGGTACTTCGAGCCCGCGACCATGCCGGAAAGGTCCAGGTTCAGCAGGCGCTTGTCCTTCATGATGTCGGGGATATTGCCCTCGGCAATGCGGTTGGCCAGTCCTTCGACGACCGCAGTCTTGCCGACGCCCGGTTCACCGATCAGACAGGGGTTATTTTTCGTGCGGCGGGAAAGGATCTGGATGATCCGCTGGATCTCGCGCTCCCGGCCGATCACCGGATCGAGAAGCCCCTGCTCCGCCTGCGCGGTCAGATCCCGGCTGTACTGGTCGAGCGTCGGGGTTCTGGACTCCTGCGGACGGCTTCTTCTGCCGGGACGTCCGCCCACGTTCTTGCCGCTGCCTTCCTGAATTGCCGTCGAGAGGTCCACATGCAGCCGTTCCAGCGAAATGTTGAATGCAGACAGCAGACGGCTCGCGGAGCACTCCGGGAAGCTCAGGATCGCCATCAGAATATGCTCCGTCCCGACAAGCGCGCTCTTATAGAGTCTCGCCTTGTCGACGGCCTTATCCAGCACCCGCGAAGAGGTCGGCGTATATTCGTAGCCGGCAAATTCCGCAACATAATCCTGCACAAGATATTTGGTAATCAGGTCATAGATGTCCTGCGCGTAGATCCCGTTGGCTGAGAGGACCTCATAAGCCAGTCCCTCATTCACACGGGTCAGCCCCAGCAGGAGATGTTCCGTCCCGACCGGTCCGGCCTTCAGCTCCTCTGCAGCCATTTTGGAGAGATTCAGCGCTTTTTTCGCTGTCTCCGTGAATCGATTGATCATAAAAGCTCCTTCTATTTCAGACGATCACAGGTCGTTGATCGTAATAAGTTCAAGAAAATGCCGCAGATACACGGCGCGAAGCTCCCGAAGCTTCTGCTCGTCGGCCTCGGTCTTGTAGTAGAACTGCAGATTGCCCGGGAAGATGCCGAGCATCAGTTCGTAGATGGACAGGTCCTCCGACACGTTGACAAGTCCCTGCGAGACCCCCAGAAGCAGATTCGACAGATGCTTGCAGCCCTCCGGGAAATCCAGCTGTTTCGCGTATTTCAGGATGCCGTAGGAACGGAAAACCCGGTCCATTAATGACACCGGGGACAGTTTGTCCCGAAGCTCACGCTCCTCGCCCATCAGCCGGTTCGCGACATTCGTCAGGATGTCCATGATGTCCTTTTCCTGAAGGCCGAGCGTCCGTTGATTGTAAAGCACATAGAGTCCGCCGATCTTTTTCGCGCCGGAGATCCAGGCCTCCTTCATGACGACGCCGAACTTGATCATTTCCCGCGAAAGAGTCTGAAAATTCCGGTTTTCAGAAAGGATCGGAAGGTGCATCACATAATACGCCCGCATGCCAGTGCCGACATTCGCAATCGTCGACGTCTTATAGCCGATCTTCTTCCCGTAGGCGTAGGGAATGCGGCTGTCGATATAGCTGTCTGCCTGCTGGAGCCGGTCGTACAGCTCGTAAAGATGCTGCCCGTGGCCCGAAAGCAGGAGTCTCAAATGATCCTGTCCGCAGACGGTCATGCTGAAGGCCTCGTCCTCGCTCGCGTAGACGATGGCCTTTTCATTCTGTTCCAGCGTGCCCTTGTTGATCAGAAGCCGTTCCTGAAGCGTCAGCTTCTCGGTTTCCGACAGTTCATCGATATGAAGGCAGGTCAGCTTCTGTCCGAGCAGCTCCGGAAGCTTGACAAGCTTTTCCTCCACCAGGGAAAGAAGCGCTGTTCTCTCTTCCTCCGTCATCCTGCCCGGAAATTTCCAGTCTCTGAAATTTCTGAGGAGCCGGATCCGGCTCACCTGTACGATATCATCATTATCGCCGGGGCGATGGTACCAGCGTTCATCCACGTTTGGCCTCTTTCAATCTGTTGATCTCATCCCGAAGACGTGCCGCTTCTTCGTAATCCTCCGCCGAAACCGCGAGCTTCAGACGGTCCGAAAGGACGGAGATTTCCTCCTCCCGGCTCAGTCTCTCCTCGGTTACATCCTGTACCTTCGCGGTCTTCTTTTTGGCGGACTTTGCGGGCTTTTTCCCGGTATGGGTATCCGAGCCCTGCATCCGAAGAAGCATCGGCCGGATATACGGCTCGAAGCTCTCATAGCAGTCCGCGCAGCCGAGCGTCCCGTCCTCAAGGATCTCCCCGTAGCTTTTCCCGCAGCTCGGGCAGGTCAGCTTCTTCTGCCGCTCGGTCTCCTCGCTATTGACATTCTGGCCGAAATGCTTCCAGAGTGCCTCTGCCAGAAGCTTGAAAATCGCCTGCGAAATATCCTGTCCCTCCGGATCCTCCGTACGGAAGGAATTGGCACAGTCCTGGCAGAGATTATGGGTCTCGGAATTCCCGGAACGCATCCTGGTAATCCGGACCGTTGCTTCCTTTTCATGACAAATTTCACAAAGCATGGCTTGCTTCTCCGTAATTTACTTCCTGTCGCTGAAATCCACAACCTCGAAATCATCCGACAGCACTTCGTCGTAGCGCGTCGTCATCGCCCCCCGCTGCGGATCAACATCTGTTTTCTGATGGCTTCCGGCCTTTCTGCGGATATAGACCTCCGTGTCCTTGATCTCGGTCTTTCTGACGCGGACACGTACTTCTTCATAATCGCCCTCATCGGGCACCGGCACCGGGTCCGGCGCAGGCACGGTCTGCGGCTCCGGATCCAGAATCTCGCCCTCAAGCGGCGCTTCCGATACGGTGGTTTCCACGGTGTTCAGGCCCATTTCCTCAGGGAAGGCATTTTCAAAATCCACCTCAAAGGGATCCAGTGCATTGTCTTCCTGCGTATAGGCCGTATCAAAACGGTCCCGGTCGAGAATGAAATCGTCCTCAGGCATTTCCTCCAGATCGATTTCGCGCTCCTCTTCCTCCTGCTTCCGGCTCATCTGGATGACGATAATCACGGCAGCGATCAGAAGCATGACGATCAGAATGCCAAGAATGATCCAGATCAGATAGTTTCCAAGAAGCGATCCCCGGGGCTTCGCGGCCTCGGTCGCAGAAGAAGCAGTCGAAAGCGTCAGGGTTTCAGAAACGCTTTCCGAGCCGGTTTCGCTCTCCGTCTCCGTTTCCGCGGTTTCTGCAGCCTCGGAGCTGAGCCGCTCCTGGAAATCCTTCCAGGGCGTCAGCGTCGCCGCCTCGCCGGTTCCTTCATAGGCAAACCAGTTCTTCGAGCCGTCCTCGCCGACCAGACAGATCAAAGGATACTGCACCTTTTCACTGTCCTGAATATTCCATGCAGGGACGGAAACCGGCTGAGAGGAGCCGGGCGCCGTCAGACTGATCTGTGTTTCCCCGACGACCTCCTTCGGCAGATCCGAACGGTGATACGGCGCCGAAACGATATAATTCATGCCGTCAGCCGCACGGAAGGACACGAAAGGAATCAGCGAATGATGGAAGGCGTCATAGACATAGTAGCCCGCTTCTCCGTCCTTCTCCGCGTAATAGACAAACATTTTGAACTTGGAGCTGTAGAAGCACTCCGTTTCCTGATCAAATGTATCCGCGTCATTGGAGCGGCTGAAGCCGGCCGGCGCGGCGATATTATTCAGATGCTGTACAATTTTGAATCCGTCCAGATCGATCCTGGCCGCGGCAAGCTGCGACTCGCGGATGCTCGCTTCGACGGAGACCGAGGCAACATAGGCCTGGCGGGAGCTCTCCTCCTCCGAAAGCCGCACGGACTCGGACTGACGGATGCTCTCCTGCTCCGAAACGCTCTGCGACTCCGCGATGGAGCGGGACTCCTCGACCGAGCGGGACTCGGCAATGGAAGCGTCGATCGCGGCTTTATTCTCCCCGATATTCGCGGTAATGGAAATATCGCTTGCCGGAACCGTAATGTTGATCATCGGCGTCGTCCCGAAGGACGAAAGATCCATCTGCGGCGACGACCAGCTCTGAAGCTCATGATACTGGTCCAGAAGCGATTCGTTGAAACGGATCCAGATTTTATCGCCTTCCTTAGCCTGCGTGATCGCATTCTCTCCGTCGTAGGAAGCGAAACCGTTGGTTACGGTGATATTCCTCATGATCGGCACCGTTTCCTGCTGACTGTCCTCCTCCGCAAATACCCGCAGGGAAAAGACACTCACAAAAAGGCTGAGCATCATGACAAACGATATGAGGCGAAAAGCGATTTTCCTGTTCATTTTCTTCACCGTTCCTTCGCATTTTTCTGATAAGCCACTCTGTATTATAATATATTTATTTCCTTCCGTCAATAATACCGGCTGCCTTATCATGACAGCCGGTATTGTACTTGAAGACTCGATCGAATGAACACACAATCACCGCAGTGATTGTGTGCCCATTGATTCCTTTGTATCATTATAAATTTTGTATAAAGTCATCCGCCGCCTTTTCGACGTTTTCGAAGGCTTCGCTGTGCTCCACCTCTTCCTCAAGGCTCGCGTAGTGGTCGCCGGCTTCTTCCGCGACTTCGGCAGCTTCCTCGCTGACGTTCTCGGCCACATCCTTGACTTCCTCTTCGAAATCCTCCTCGTCGGCCAGATTCACAACCGCGTCGGAAATCTCGTCCTGCGCGCCCTTTACAAGGCCCTCAACCTTTTCCTTCGCCGTATCAAAAGCACCGCGTACCGCGTCTTTTGCCTTGTCTACCTTTTCGAAGACTGCCGGATTTTCATCCTTGAAATCATCGAATTTCTCTTTGAACTGGCCTCTGGCTTCGTCGAAACGCTCCGCAGCCTTTTCTTTCGCTTCGTTGAACTTCACACCCGCAGCTTCCTTCACATCATTGAATCTGGAAACTGTGTGTTCCTTGTGCTCGTTGAATTCCTCGCCGTAATTGTCCTTGACAATGCCGCCGACAGCCTTCGCAGAATCCTTCGCGACGCCCCAGGCCTTGACGCTGCTGTTCTTGATGCTCTCAACGGTCTGCTTTGCAGCTTCCTTCATACGCTCGGTATCAAGGTTCTGGTAGCTTCTCTGCGCTTCGCCTTCTGCCGGAGCCGCTTTTTTGGGCTCAATCGCATTGTATTTTTTAACATAGGTGTAAGCCGTTGCAGCAATTGCGCCAAGTGCTGCGCCGCCTAAAATAATATTCGTTAACTTTCCCATGGTATTGCTCCTTTACTGAAAACTCCCATCTGTAGGTTACGCTGACATCTTACTATACAAATGTGAATTTTCAACGTACTTTCTGTGAAATCAATCTTATTTCTCTTCCGGAAGCTCCGATGTGCAGTGAGGGCAGCGGGAAGCCATAAGCGGGATCTCGGACTTGCAGAAGGGGCATTCCTTCGTCGTCGGCTCAGCCTCTTCCTCCTCTTTCTTGCGGAGGTTCTGCAGCTTGTTGATGCCCTTGATCAGCAGGAACAGGACAAGCGCGATGCAGATGAAGGTAACGATAGCCGTCAGAAGTGCACCGAAGTTCACATCGACGTTGTTGATATGAAGGACGATGTTGCTGAAGTCCAGATAACCGCCGGTGATCAGTGACAGAAGCGGCATAATAACATCATTGACAAGACTGGTTACGATCGCCGTGAAGGCAGCACCGATGATCATGCCGATGGCAAGATCCATGACATTTCCTTTCAGAGCGAATTCCTTGAATTCCTTAAAAAATTTCTTCATTTTTCTTTTCCTTTCTCCTTCTGCAGGATTCCATTGGTTTTTGTAACTGCACGCTCGATCGCATCGCGTGAGTTTTTCCACGGCGCATCCCGGTAGCGATAGTCGAACTTGTCCGTAAACCAGTCCAGATCGTCCGAAAGACGCTGAATGTTATCTGTATAGAGCTTTGCTGTCAGCGTGACAAAGCTCTGAAGGTCCTGTTCTTTCAGTACTTCCTGTGCCTTCCCGATCAGGAGGCCGAAATGTTCCTGACAGAACCCGTTACAGGCCGCGTATTTTTCCCGGAAGGCGCTGTCCTTCTGATAAAGCCGCAGCACCGTATCCAGGTAATGGGGGAACATGATGTTGATCCTGTCGCAGATGTAACAGGAATGGGTCTTTTCTCTCGCCCAGCGCACGATTTCCGGCTCCTCCGGCTTCTTGAAAAGCTTTTTCGCGCTTACCGGCTTCTCCATGAGCTGAAGCGCCTCCTTTTTCTGCCGGTCGAGATGGGTTTTCAGGATCAGTGCCAGTCCGAGACGGTTTTCCTGTTTGGAGAGCATCAGCATATGCGGCTTGCAGAATCCGATCCGGTCTGTTTCCATCCGGATATCGTCCTCCATATAGCTGGGTCCCATCATAAACGATATCGCATCATCCTCGAGTTTCTGATACATCGAACAGATCGGACACTCCGAATGCTCGTCAAATGCATCATTCACGGGGATCGTATAAAGCTTCTCCGCCACAGGCTGCCTCCCTTACTTTTTCACCTTGAAACTGTCCTTTAAGGATACGCTCCGGTTGAAGACCAGATGATCTTCCCGGCTGTCCCGGTTGTCCAGACAGAAATAACCGTTTCTCATAAACTGGAAGGTCGGCGCATTCACGCCGGTCCGGTCCGGAAGCTGATCGAAATCGCGGGCGACCCGCGCCATCTCCGGCTCCACCTTGCAGCCCTGGAGCACCTGAAGGCTGTCGGGATTCATGCACTGCAGGAAATCCTTGTCCGGTCCGTCGGGCTGTTCATCGAGGAACAGATTGTCGTAAACGCGCACCTCGGCGTCGATCGCCGTATGCTGATCCACCCAGTGAATCGTCGCGCCCTTCACCTTTCTGCCGTCCTTCGGATCTCCGCCGCGGGAGTCCGGATCGTACTCGCAGAGGACCTCGGTGACATTGCCGTCCGCATCCTTCACGCAGCCGGTGCATGTGACAAGATACGCGCCCTTCAGGCGGACTTCATTCCCGGGATACAGTCTCTTGTACTTCGGGATCGGCTCCTCCAGGAAATCCTCCCGCTCGATATAGAGATCGCGGCTGAAGCTGATCGTATGCGTGCCGGAGGCGGGATCGGTCGGGTTGTTTTCCAGCTCAAAGGTTTCGCTCTGCCCTTCCGGATAATTCGTAATCGTCAGCTTCACGGGCTGCAGGACCGCCATTGTCCGCTCCGCGCGCTGATTCAGATCATCCCGGAGGCAGTGCTCCAGCATCGCCAGCTCCACAACACCCGTCGTCTTTCCGACGCCGATCATCTCGACAAACTGCCGGATCGACTGCGCGGTATAGCCGCGGCGGCGGAGTCCGCAGAGCGTGGGCATTCTCGGATCATCCCAGCCCGAGACATAGCCTTCCTCGACAAGCTTTCTGAGCTTCCGTTTGGACATGACCGTATGGTCGATGTTCAGGCGGGCAAACTCGATCTGGCGCGGCTTATGATAGGGAATCGACACATTGTTCACGACCCAGTCGTAAAGCGGCCGGTGCTCCTCATACTCGAGAGAACACAGAGAATGTGTGATTCCTTCCAAAGCGTCCTGGATCGGGTGCGCGAAATCGTACATCGGGAAGATGCACCATTTCGTTCCCTGACGGTGATGGTTGATGAAACGGATCCGGTAAATGACGGGGTCGCGCATATTGAAATTGCCGCTCGCAAGATCGATCTTCGCGCGCAGCGTCATTTTTCCTTCTTCGACCTCTCCGTTTTTCATCTTCTCGAAAAGCGCAAGGCTTTCCTCGATCGGCCGGTCGCGGTACGGAGACTTCGCGGGGATGCCGATATCGCCGCGGTTTTCCCGGAATTCCTCCGGAGAGAGCTCACAGACATAGGCCAGACCCTTCCGGATCAGCTCCTTCGCGTACTCATAGTCCTGCTCGAAATAGTCGGAGCCGTAGAAATAACGGTCGCCCCAGTCAAAGCCGAGCCAGTGAATATCCTGCTGGATCGCCTCGACGTATTCGGTGTCTTCCTTGGCGGGATTGGTGTCGTCCATCCGGAGATTGCAGAGGCCGCCGAAATGCTCCGCGGTCCCGAAATCAATGCAGAGCGCCTTGCAGTGCCCGATATGCAGATATCCGTTCGGCTCCGGCGGAAAACGCGTATGGACGGTCTTTCCCTCAAACTGTCCGCCCGGGGCAATATCCTCCTTGATAAAGTCCCAGATGAAATTACTGTTGCCCGGGACAACTTCCGTTTCGATGACGTTTTCTGCCATAAGCTGTATTCCTTTCCAGAATTATACAATTCTCTTAAATTTCTTATCAAGTTCCGTCCTGCTGAAGCTGATCAGCGTCGGCCTGCCGTGCGGACAGGCGTAGGGGTTCTGAAGCGTCATCAGCTCCCGGATCAGCGCGTCGGCTTCCTCGAAGCTCAGCGCGTTTTCTCCCTTTACCGCTGCCTTGCAGGACATGGATGCGAGCTTGCTGAGGATCATTTCCGGCTTTTTCTCGCTGAATTCATCCTCCATCTCGCCAAGCATTTCTTCAAAAAGCGCCCGGATATCGAGCCCGTAAAGATCATAAGGCACGGCCGAGATCGCATATTCTTTTCCGCCGAAGCCGGAAATCTCATAGCCAAGCGCCGAAAAGGCGTCCATATATCGGTTCAGAAGAAGCTCCTCGCGGGCCGTGACACTGATCATCACGGGCGGCGAAACCATCTGCGAGGGATGCTTTCTCTCTGCAAGCTCCTTCATCTTCCGCTCGTAGAGGACCTTCTCATGCGCGGCATGCTGATCCATGATGTACAGCTTGTCGTCCATCTGAAGGACCCAGTAGGTCTCAAACACCTGGCCGAGAATGCGGATTCTTCTGTAGCCCTCTTCCGAAAGAAGCTTTGTATCAAAAAGGTTCTGCTGGACTGCCTTTTTTCCGTATTCCACTTCGGGTTCCCGAACAAGTGTTGAAGAATACGGGCTGTCCGAAAATTTGGGGCTGTCCGGAAATTCCGGGCGGTCAGAAGCAGTAAAAGGTTCCTGTTCGGACGGCTGTTCTTCCGCAATGTTCGGTTTTTCGGAAGCCGTCTTCTCCCGGAGGATTTCCGGTCCATCCGTGCGCTTCGGCAGGACCTGCGGTTTCTCCTCCCGAAGTCTCTTTTCTTCAAAGGGCTCCGGCGCCTGATACTGGGGGGTATTCTCCTCTTTTTTCTCTTCCTCCGCCAGCGCGTCTACAATAAATTCCTTGTGCGAAAGCGCCGCGCGAAGCGCAGAAAGCACGCAGTCGTAAATCTGCCCTTCGTTTCGGAAGCGAAGCTCCATTTTCTGGGGATGCACGTTGACGTCGAAGCTGTCCGACGGCATATCCAGATAAAGCACGGTCAGCGGATAGCGGTGCAGCATCATGAAGGGCTGGTACGCTTCCTCGATCGCCTTCGTGATGATCCGGTCCTTCACATAGCGGCCGTTCACGAAATAGTTTTCAAAGCCGCGGTTGCCCTTCGCGACCACCGGCTTCCCGATAAAGCCGGAAATCCGAATGCCTTCGATTTCCGTATCCAGAGGAAGCAGCTCCCGCGCGGTTTCCCTGCCGTAGATCGAATAGATCAGGTCCCGGACCTTGCCGTTTCCCGCGCTCGCAAGCCTCGTTTTCTGATTCGCGATGAAGCGGAAGCTGACGTCCGGATGGGACAGGGCCATTTTTTCAAGAAGCTCTGCAATATAGCTGGCCTCCGTCATCGGCGTCTTCAGGAATTTCCGCCTGGCCGGCGTATTGTAGAAAAGATCCTGCACGAGGAAGGTCGAGCCGTCCGGCGCGCCGATCTCAGAGAGGGAAATCTCTTCTCCGCCGTGAATCTCGTAGGAGCTTCCGACCGGGTCTTCTTTCCTTTTCGTGATCAGTTCGAGCCGCGTCACCGCAGCGATCGAGCTGAGCGCTTCTCCCCGGAAGCCGAGACTGTGGATCCGCTGAAGATCCTCCGCGTTTTCGATCTTGCTGGTCGAATGTCTCAGAAAGGCCGAGCGAATCTGTTTTTGTTCGATCCCGCAGCCATTGTCCGTCACGCGAATAAAATCAATTCCGCCGTTTCGGACCTCGACGGTTACGGCCGTCGCGCCGGCGTCGATCGCGTTCTCCACAAGCTCCTTGACGACGGAGCTGGGGCGCTCGATCACCTCTCCCGCAGCGATCTGATCAATTGTCAGTTTGTCCAGTACATGTATCTGCGGCATGGCGTCCTTTCCGTACTCAGACCCGGTTATTCAGTCTGGACTGGATCCGGTACAGTGTGTTCATTGCGTCAAGCGGCGTCATCATCGAGAGATTCAGGCCTTGAATCTCCGAAAGGACGTCCTCCTCCTTCACGGTATCAAAAAGGCTCATCTGATTCGCGTCCACCTCGTCCGGCCGCTCGACGCGTTTTTTCGTCGTCATGCCCACCGCCGCGTAGGAAGCGATCTCCCGTGCGCGCTTCGTGATGTCCGTATCGATCAGCTCTTCCACCAGCTCATCCGCGCGGTTCAGTACCGCTCTCGGAACGCCCGCGAGCCGCGCGACCTGGATACCGTAGGATTTGTCGGCGCCGCCCTTTACGATTTTCCGGAGGAAAATGATGCTGTCGCCCTGCTCCCGCACGGAAATGCAGTAGTTATTGACGCCCGGGATCGCGCCCTCGAGCTCGGTCAGCTCGTGGTAATGCGTCGCAAAGAGTGTTTTTGCGCCGATGATCCGGGGATTGCTGATATATTCGACGACCGCCCAGGCGATCGCGAGACCGTCAAAGGTTGAGGTGCCGCGGCCGATTTCATCCAGAATGATCAGGCTCTTTTTCGTCGCGTTTCTCAGGATATTCGCGACCTCGGTCATTTCCACCATGAAGGTGGACTGGCCGGAGGCCAGATCGTCGGAGGCGCCGACACGCGTGAAGATCCGGTCGCAGATGCAGATATCCGCCTCTTCCGCCGGGACAAAGGACCCGGTCTGCGCCATCAGGGACAGCAGCGCCGTCTGCCGCATATAGGTGGATTTTCCCGCCATATTCGGGCCGGTAATAATCGCGATCCGGTTCGAATCCGTATCGAGAAGCGTGTCATTCGGCACAAACTGTTCGGACTGGATGATCCGTTCAATCACCGGATGACGCCCGCCTTTTATCGTGATCCTGCCCTTTTCGTTGATCTTCGGGCGGACGTAACGGTAGCGCTCCGCGACCCAGGCAAAGGAAGCCAGCGCGTCCAGATTCGAGAGCGCCGCGGCCGTTTTCTGCACGCGGTCGATCTCGCCGGAAATGGTGTCACGAACGGTCGTGAAAAGCTCGTACTCCAGGGCGTTCAGCTTGTCTTCAGCACCGAGGATCAGATCCTCCAGCTCCTTCAGCCGCGGCGTAATATAACGCTCCGAG
>CAMOZF010000015.1 GCA_946630765.1 uncultured Lachnospiraceae bacterium
CCGCACGGACTGCACGAATATTATGTCGCTGCCAGACTACGAAAAGGCGCGGCTGATTCCGGCCGAATGGAGCACGCAGGACGAGAAGAGCGGCGCGAAGTATTCGACCTCGATTCAGATCTTTGCGAACAACAGAATCGGTCTTTTCGCGGACATTTCGCGGGTCATGACCGAAAATGAGGTCGATATCCAGATGGCCAGCTCCCGCGTTAATAAACAGGGACAGGCCACGATCGAGATGAGCTTTGAGGTGGCGAGTATCGATGAGCTGGAAAAGCTGATCTCAAGACTGCATCCGATCCCGGGCGTTCTGGACATCCAGCGCTCCACGGGCTGACAACAGGGAAAGGACAAGGCGGTTTCTTCCGTAAGAATGCGCGGGAGGGCCGTCTTTTTACAGGTTCAGGATCAATGAAAATAGCCAAACTGACGGTTGGTGTGCTTGGAACCAACTGCTATGTCGCGGTCAGCGACCGGACCGGCGGCTGCTTTATTGTAGACCCCGGGGACGACGCGCCGCGGATTATAGAGAAAATCGAGGAGTTTCACGCAGCGCCCGAAGCGGTGCTTCTGACGCACGGGCATTTTGACCATATTCTCGCAGCCGAGGCACTGAAAAAGCGGTACGGAATCCCGGTGCTTGCGGGAAAGGCGGAAGAAGCGCTCCTCTCGGACCCGCGGGCGAATCTGTCCACCGTCTACGGGACGGCGGAAAAGACGCTTCGCGCGGACCGCTATCTTGAGGACGGGGAGAAGCTGAAAATCGCGGGTCTTGATATCGAGGTGCTTCTGACGCCGGGCCATTCGCCGGGCTCTCTGTCGTATTATCTTCCGAAGGAGCAGGTGCTTTTTTCCGGAGATACGCTGTTTCTCGAGTCCTACGGACGGGTGGATGATCTTCAGGCCGCGCATACGATCCGCGATTCCATCCTGAGCCGGCTTTTCGAGCTGCCGGACGACACGGTCGTCTATCCGGGGCATATGGATTTCACGACGATCCGTCACGAGAAGATGTACAATCCGGTCTATTTTACGATCTGAGAAAGGGCGAAAGGACATGCGTCTTTATCTGCATTCCGTATTATTTGAACATGATATCCGCGGGCTTCTGATGGCGTACTTCCCCTGGACAAAGTTTTCCACGGGAGAACCGGAGCCCGCGGAAGAGTATGTGGAAATACGCTTTCAGAATGAACAGGAGATGACGGAAGCTGCGCGCCTTTACGGAATGATCCGCGCGCGTATTTCCGGCAGCGAACGGGAACAGGAGTTTTCCGTCCCCGCGCCGGATCTGAAAACCGCGCGGAACCTTTTCAAGCGGGAATTCTGCATTCTGATGAATGAAATGACCGGGAAATCACTGCCCTGGGGGACGCTCTCCGGCGTCCGTCCGGTCAAGATTCCGATGGAGATGCTGGAACGGGGAGAAAGCGATGATACGATCCTCCGCTATCTTCGGGAGGACCTTCTCGTCACAGAGGAAAAGTCCGCGCTTTCCCTGGAAATTGCGAAAAGAGAGCGGGCGCTGATGCGAAAATGTACGGACGAGGACACCTACAGCCTCTATATCGGGATCCCCTTCTGCCCGACGACCTGTCTGTACTGTTCCTTTACCTCCTATCCTTTAAGCCGCTACGAAAAGCGCGTCCCGGAATATCTTGCGGCGCTGAAGCGGGAGATCGATTTCGTTTCGGAGCATTTTAAGGGAAAACGCCTGAGAACGCTGTATTTCGGCGGGGGGACGCCGACGACGCTTTCCGCGGAGGATCTTCGGGAGCTTCTGTCATATGTGAGAAGAAAGCTGGATCTTTCGGAGCTTCTGGAGTGGACCGTGGAAGCGGGGCGGCCGGACAGCATCACAGAAGACAAGCTTTCGGCCCTTCTGTCTTCGGGGGTCAGCCGGATTTCCATTAACCCGCAGACCATGAAGCAGAAGACACTCGATCTGATCGGAAGAAGGCACACGGTCGAAGACGTGCTGAGTGCCTATGAAATGGCGCGCGGCATGGGCTTTGACAATATCAACATGGACCTGATTCTCGGACTTCCGGGGGAGACGGAGGAGGATATCGCGGATACGATCCGGGAGATCGTGCGTCTTTCGCCTGAAAATGTGACGCTGCATTCTCTGGCGGTCAAGCGCTCCTCCCGGCTGAACCTTCTGAAGGAGCAGTATCAGGGCTTCCGGATGGAAAATACGGAGGCGATCATGAAAAATGCCGAAGACGCCCTCCGGAAGATCGGTCTCGTGCCCTATTATCTGTACCGGCAGAAAAACATGGCCGGAAATCTCGAGAACACGGGCTTTGCGAAGCCCGGAACAGAGGGCCTTTACAATATCATGACGATGGAAGAGTGCCAGGATATTGTCGCGCTCGGCGCCGGCGCCGTCTCCCGCAGGAATTTCCCGGGCGGAAGAATTGAACGCTGCGACAATGTCAAGGACATCGAACGGTATCTCTCGGATACGGAGGAGATGATCAGACGAAAGGCAGAACTGTTTGCATAACAAAAAGGGGGCCCCGGCAGGAACGAATCCTTACCGGGGCTTGAGTATGAAAAAGCTTTTATCAAGTGACGGGGATCAACTTGATTGTACTTTTCAGTACGATCGCAGTATATCAGCTTCAGGTGAAATGTAAGTGAAATCTCCTGCAAAATACTCTGAAATATTTGTGAAAGAGAGAAGTAATCTGTGTGAAATAGAAAAAACCGCACTTTCGTGCGGCTTTTCCTATCAGCGCTGCAAGGATTCGAACCTTGAAAATGACGGAGTCAGAGTCCGTTGCCTTACCATTTGGCGACAGCGCTATGTCTGTTTTTTGGACAGCGAATGTATTATATACGAGTTTCAGAAAAAAATCAAGTCTTTTTTTCAGAAGTTTTCACCTGTTTTTCCTGAAAAGCATCCGGCGGTATTGAAAAAAGCTTCATGATGCGTTAAAATAAGCGCATACATTGCGAAAAACCGCCAGGAGGATGATATGGTGAAGAAAACGGAAAGTCCTGAAACACTATCTGCACCGGTTCCGGAGGAGCATCAGGAAGCGCAGAAGAATACGCTGAAGGACGGGGAAAAAGGAAAAGACGTTTCCGGAAAAAAGCAGAAAAAGAAGGAAAAGGAAGAGAAGATCGAGTGCTTCGAAAACCGGGAGCTTTCCTGGGTGCGCTTTAATGAACGCGTGCTGGAGGAGGCGGAGGATCTGTCGAATCCGCTCGGGGAGCGCCTGAATTTCCTTTCGATTTATCAGACCAACCTGGATGAGTTTTTCATGGTTCGTATCGGCTCGCTTCATGACCAGCAGATTCTGAACAACAATTTCAAGGAAAATAAGACGAATATGCGGCCGGACGAGCAGATCGCCGCGGTCTGCAAGCGCGTCCGGAAGCTCGCATTAAGACACAGCGAGGCCTATAAGGTGCTTCTTTCCGGCCTCCGGGAGTACGGCGTCCGGATTACGGATTTCGCGTCTCTTGAGAAGCATGAGGCGGAATATCTTGAGACCTATTTCAAAAATGAAGTGCTGCCGCTTCTTTCGCCGGTCATTGTCAGTAAGGACCAGCCCTTCCCCTTCCTCGAGAACGGAAGCCTGTATGCCTATGCCGTCCTCAGAAGGAAGAATGAAAAGGACCGCATCGGCATTGTTTCCTGCTCGGTACGCTCGATTGGCCGGCTGATTCAGATTCCAGCCCACAAGAGGGAGTACCTTCTTCTGGAGGATCTGGTGCTGCATTTCCTGCCGCTTCTTTTCCGGCGCTACGAGATCGCGGAATCCTCGGTGATCCGGATCACGAGAAATGCCGATATCGACGCGGACAGCATGTACGACGAGGATCTGGATTACCGTGAGCTCATGGAGCAGATGATCAAGAGCCGCAAGCGTCTGTCGCCGATCCGGCTGGAGTACAGCTCGCCGCTCAGCAAGAAAACGCTGCAGAAGTTCTCGGATTTCCTGAACCTTTCGCAGGATCAGTGCTTCCTGAATCCGATGCCGCTGGACCTTTCGTTCCTCTCGGCGATCCGAAACGATCTTTCCGGGGAGACCGAGCTTTTCTACGAGAAACGGCAGCCGCAGAAGTCGCCGCTCCTTAAGGACGACGAGCCGGTGATGGACCAGATTGAGAAGCAGGATTTCCTTTTCTACTATCCCTATGAGCGCATGAATCCGCTGATCCGGATGCTTCTCGAGGCCGGAAAGGATCCGGAGGTCGTATCGATCCGGATGACGCTTTACCGTCTGGCGAAGAATTCCCAGGTTGTCGCAGCGCTCGCGGCGGCAGCGGAGGCCGGAAAACGCGTGGACGTTCTGGTGGAGCTGAAGGCGCGTTTTGACGAGGAAAATAATATTCACTGGTCCCATACGCTCGAGGATGCCGGCTGCAACGTGCTGTACGGCCTCGGGAGATATAAGGTGCATTCAAAGCTCCTTCTCATCACCAAGAAGCGGGATGGGAAGAATATCTATATCACGCAGGTCGGCACCGGAAACTACAATGAAAGCACGGCGCGCCTGTATACGGACCTGTGCTTCATGACCGCGAAGGAACGGATCGGCGTCCAGGCGGAGAAGATCTTCGAGGCGCTGGTCAGCCAGGTGATTCCGCAGGATATCAGCGAGCTTCTGTGCGCGCCCTTCTGCCTGCAGAACCGGGTCATCGAGATGATCGACCGGGAAATCGCCTACGCGCAGTCGGGAAAGCCGGCCTATATCGGCCTGAAGCTGAATTCGGTGACGGACCGCGACATCATGCTGAAGCTTGTGGAGGCGTCGCAGGCGGGCGTCAAGGTGGATATGGTCGTGCGCGGCATCAACTGCATTCGCTCCGGCATCCCCGGACTGACCGAGAATATCCGCGTCGTCAGCATTGTCGGACGTTTCCTTGAGCATGCGAGAATCTATATCTTCGGCACCGGAAGACGCGAGAAGATCTATATTGCCTCCGCGGACTTCATGACCAGAAATACGCTGAAGCGTGTGGAGGTGGGGGCGCCGATTGAGGACAGCCTGCTGAAAAAGAAGATTCACCATATCTTCAGCGTGCAGCTTGCGGACAATGTGAAGGGGCGGGAGCAGCGGCCCTCCGGCAGCTACAAGAAGGTGCCCTTTACCGCGGGAGACGAGCGCATCAATTCTCAGGAAATTTTCTACCGGGAGGCCTACGACGGGATCCTGAACTGATGAAAGGCCCGGATAAGCTTCGCGCATCGTGTCCGGCAGTTCATAAACCATAAAAAACCGTTCATTCGGGAACGCTTGGAACCTTGTCCCGGAATGAACGGTTTTCTTTTTTGGTTGTCGCTTTTTCCGTCACTTTTTCAACCATTCGTCGGGGTAGTCGAGCTCGTAGGTTTCCCAGGCGTTGATGACGATGGTGTTTTTGTAGGTGTCGGTTTTTTTGTAGCCGGAGGAGTACTCCTTGTGGTTATGGCCGTGGATGAAATAGCGGGGCTCGTACTTGTCCATGAGCGTCAGAAATTCCGGAAAGCCCCGGTGCGGCAGGTCCTCGGCGTCATTGAGACCGAAGGCGGGCGCATGGGTCAGCAGGATGTCAAAGCCCCGGTTTTTCAGAAGCTGGAAATGGGCTTTCCGGATCCGGCGTTGCATTTCTTTGGGGGTATACATGTTGATGCCGTTCTTGTAGCGCATGGAGCCGCCGAGTCCGAAGATCCGAAGGCCCTTGAAATTCACAACCTTGCCGTCGATGCAGGTGCAGCCCTCCGGTGGCATTTTTTCGTAGCAGTCGTCGTGGTTGCCGTGGATATAGAGCACCTCGGTCCGACACATGGTCGCGAGAAAGGACATATAGTGCGGGTGCAGATCCCCGGCGGAAAGGATCAGGTCGTATTTATTCAGCATGCCGGGTTCGTAGAAATCCCAGATTCTGCGGGATTCATGGTCGGCGACAACCAGGATTTTCATGTGGGGGCTCCATTCTGAAGGTCCTTTTTGACACCCTGAACCTTCATCAGGGAACGGGCTTCGGGGCGAAGCTGGTCAATGGTGGGAATGTGTCAGACAATGTTCTCCAGAAGCCAGTCCATTTCCGTCAGGTCGTAGATCGACATGGAGTCATTGATCTCTGCGTGAATGGTCCGGTCCTGGGAACGGAGGATTCCGTAGAAGGGCTCCATCGCGCCGGAGCGGACACTGCTTGCCAGGAAGCGCGCGAGCCGTGCAACGCCATCCGGCACGCGGTTATTGATGATCAGGTCGATCGCGCCGGAGCGGAAGCCCCAGAAATAGTTCAGCGCGCGGCGGTTGCTCTTCTTGTCGACCTCTTCCCAGTTGCCGTTTCGGATGCTCTCGATGATTTTCTGGTAGACGACGCCCCAGTTCCAGAGCGTCATCGCGAGGCTTTCCAGTTCGTGGTTGTCCGTATAGCGGTAAAGCCCGAAATCGCGGGCGAATTCATTGACCGGCGTGATCAGCTCGCGCCCGGAAATGATGCTGATGCCTTCATTCCAGAAGGTCAGCTCGGGATCGGCGCCGATCTCGTCCGTCCAGATATTGTAGACTTTGGCGCGCGGATTGGACATGCGGACGCCGTTGGCGAAGGCATTCAGGTTGATGATATTCGCGCTGTAGGGGCAGCCGGCGAGATACCCGATCTTGTTGTTGTCCGACATCGCACCGGCGATATAGCCGGAGATGAACTTCGCCTCGTAGGTCCGGGCGTAATAGGTGCGGACGTAGCGGTGCGCGAAATTCAGCGCGCAGCACAGAATCTTGACCTTCGGGAAGCGGGTGCCGGCCTTGAGGCAGGAATCCAGGAATTTCGCCGAGGTCTCAAAGATGATGTCGGCCCCCTTCGAGACCGCGTCCTCGATCATCCGGTCGCAGTCCTCGTCGGTCTCGGCATTTTCATAGGTGAAGGTCTCGATCTCGGAGCCGAAGACGTCGTTGATGTGCTGACGCCCCAGCTCATGCGCGTAGGTCCAGCTGTGATTTTCGGGGCTGGATTCGTAGATGAAGGCGATCCGAAGCACCTTGTCGGGCGTGAAAAGCCGCTCAAGAAGGCTCTTCTTGTTGCCCTCGTCCGCCTCGGTCACCAGCTCCACGGTCTGATGGTGGGTCTGAAGCTCGAATTCATCCCAGATCTTTTCAAGATTCTCCCGGATTTCATCGGGCACGGTGTTCAGCGATTCCTTATAGCCGTAGATGTTGAGATAAATCAGCCAGGCGTCGCCGTCCGTGAGCCGCGCGAGCCGGTCGCCGCCGTGCGCCATATAGCTGCTGCGGAAGCGCATGAAGGCCACGTGCATGTCCAGTAGATCGTCCCCCGTCGGCGGATTATCTGCGGAGAAACCGCTGATCTGAAGGAAATGCTCATAGTCGCCGGGTTCACTGAAGATCAGATAGTTCACGGGCACGATCCGGTAGAAATCCAGGAATTCAAAATACACGCGGATCTCTTTGTCGTTGGATCTGGCCGGGATCAGCCGGGTGACGTCCGCAGGGACGGACACGGCGCCGTAAAGCTTCAGGACGCTGATCCGCTTATTGCCCTCGACCGCGTAATAGCGGTGGAGATATTCGTAGACCTTGACCGGATCATGGATGCCTTCCTTCTCGTGGGCCTCGATGAGGCGGCGGTATTTGGAGGCAAACTCCGTGCCCTCGTTCATCAGCGGCATGAAGTTTGCGGCAAAGGCCGTATGGCGGCCGGCCGCGAAGGTGCCGGCAATCAGTTCAATCGGTATTTCCTGAAGCCCGAGATGCTGCTCGGAGATGACGCCGCTGTGGCGCGTAATCTCCTCGAGTACCTGAAGGTAGGGGTATTCGCCCTGAAGGACCCGGTCTCTGTAGCAGCGCTCCCCGAGTCTCCGGGCATCGCGATAGCTGTAATTCATAAGATATTCATCCTTTGAGATTTAGATATAATAACGTAACTCTTTTTCCAGCGCAGCACCCTATTCGAAATGCTTCGCATTTCTCATGTCGGAGGTCAGAGAGGCTTCGCCTCTAGACCTCCTCGGATAAAATCGTCACAAATCGGTCTGGAACGCAAGCGTTCCATCCGCGAATTTGACATTTTATCCGGGGTGCTGAACATAATAATATTATACCACAGCTTCGCCGGACTGGCAATCGGCGAAAGGACAGGAGATCTGCGGGAAAGCCCCGTAAAAACTGTCGAAGAATCTTAAAAAGTTTGACATTGACTAACCTGCATGGTAATATATACACGGTTTATTGTGCCATAATACCGCTTACAGAAAAGGAGAACAGGATGAAATTCAGGGATATGCCCTATGAGAGGGTAAATGTAGCGGATACGAGACAGAAGATCGAAGCGCTGATCGAAAGAATCGGGCGCGCGGATTCGAAGGAAGCGCTTCTTGCCGTCCACAGAGAATATACAGAGCTTCTTGATGAAGTCATGACCAATATCACGCTTTCGGGAATCCGTCATTCCATCGATACGACCGACGAATTCTACGAGAAGGAAAATGATTTCTACGACGAAAACATGCCGGTTCTGCAGGACTGCCAGATCAGTTACCAGCGGGCGCTTTATAATTCTCCGTACCGCGACGGCATGGCGGAGACTACCGGACAGGTGATGTTCAAAAATATCGAGATCGCGATGAAGGCCTTCGATCCGAAGCTGATCCCGCTGATGCAGGAGGAGAATGCGCTCTCGACCCGCTATTCGAAGCTGATCGCGACCGCGAAGATCGATTTCAACGGAGAGACCAACAACCTTACCAAGATGCGCGTCTACCAGCAGTCGGAGGACCGTGCGGTGCGAAAGGCCGCCTGGAAGGCCGTCAGCGACTGGTTCATGAGCGTCACGGACGAGATCGACGAGATCTATGACCGGATGGTCAAAAACCGGACCGAGCAGGCGAAGCTGATGGGCTATGAGAACTATATCGAGCTCGGCTACTACCGCATGAACCGGAACGACTATGACCGCGCGATGGTGGAGAATTTCAGAAAACAGGTGAAGGAAGCCTTCGTGCCCTTCGTTTCGGAACTGGAGAAAAAGCGCGCCGAAAGGCTCGGCCTTTCCGCGGTGAAATACTATGACAACGGCATCTATTTCCCGAACGGCAATCCAAAGCCGCAGGGAAGCCCGGAGGAGATCCTCGAGGCCGGCCGGAAAATGTACCAGGAGCTTTCCGAAGAGACCGGGGAATTCATGAATTTCATGATCGAAAATGACCTTTTCGACGTCCTTGGACGGCCGACGAAGGAGCAGGGCGGCTACATGACCTATCTTCCGAAGTACAAGGCACCGTTCATTTTCGCGAATTTCAACGGGACCTCTGCGGATGTGGATGTCATCACCCATGAGTGCGGCCACGCCTTCCAGGGGTATCTCACAAGGGACGAGGAGATCGCGGAGCACCGGGACATCACGATGGAAACGGCGGAGATTCACTCGATGTCGATGGAATATTTCACCTATTCCTTCATGGACCGCTTCTTCGGCGAGCGCGCGGACGACTACCGCACGATGCATTTCGAGGATTCCTGCGCCTTCCTGCCCTATGGCAGCATGGTCGACGAATTCCAGCACATCGTCTACGCAAATCCGGAAATGACGCCTCAGCAGAGGAAACAGGTCTGGAAGGACCTCGAAAAGGTCTACCGTCCGGAGCTCGATTTCGACGGAGATCCGTTCTTCGGCGAAGGCGGCTGGTGGCAGCGGCAGGGGCATATTTTCGGCAGCCCCTTCTACTATATCGACTACGTGCTGGCCTCGGTCTGCGCGATGCAGTACAAGGTCAAAATGGACGAGGACTATGCGGCGGCATGGCAGTCTTATCTGAAGCTCTGCCGGCTTTCCGCGAAGAAATTCTACAGAGAAGAGCTTCGGGAAGTCGGACTGGACATTCCCTTTGAAGACGGGACCATCGAAAAGCTCGTCGCTGCTCTTCGGAAGAAGGTCCTTCCGGAAGACGCCCTCTGAAAGCCCCGGACCGGCCGTCTTCTCGGTCCGCCGTAAAGCGGGGCGGGTAAGACAGACGGTAAAGGGACGCCCGAACATTTTTCGGGAAAATCAGAGGAAAGGAAATACGATAAATGGGTAAATACGATAATGAAATCAGGCGCCGCCGGACATTTGCGATCATCAGCCATCCGGATGCCGGCAAGACCACACTGACGGAGAAATTCCTTCTCTACGGCGGCGCAATCAATACGGCCGGCTCCGTCAAGGCCAGAAAAACCGCGAAGCACGCGGTCTCGGACTGGATGGAGATCGAGAAGCAGAGAGGCATCTCGGTCACTTCCTCGGTACTGCAGTTTGAGTACGAGGGTTACTGTATCAACATTCTGGACACGCCCGGACATCAGGACTTCTCGGAGGACACCTACCGGACGCTGATGGCCGCGGATTCGGCGGTCATGGTAATTGACGGCGCGAAGGGCGTCGAGCCGCAGACGATCAAGCTGTTCAAGGTCTGCGTCATGCGGCACATCCCGATCTTTACCTTTATCAACAAAATGGACCGCGAGATCAATGATCCCTTTGAACTGATGGACGAAATCGAATCGGTTCTGGGGATCCGGACCTGTCCCGTGACCTGGCCGATCGGCTCCGGCAAGTCCTTCCAGGGCGTCTATGACCGGACGACGGAGAAGATCACGAAGTTCACCGCCGAAAAGAGCGGCCAGCATGTGCTGGATACCGAAGAGGTCTCGATGGATCAGGCGGTTTCGGTGATCGGAGAAGCGGCGGCGGAAAAGCTTTCGGAGGATCTGGAGCTTCTGGACGGCGCCTGTGATGAATTCGACCAGGAGAAGGTCAGTAAAGGACTGCAGAGCCCGGTCTTCTTCGGATCGGCGCTCACGAATTTCGGCGTGCAGAACTTTCTGGAGCATTTCCTTCGGATGACCTACGAACCGCTTTCCCGGGACAGCTCGGAGGGCGTGATCTCGCCGTACGACGATCAGTTCTCAGCCTTTGTCTTCAAGATTCAGGCGAATATGAACAAGGCCCACCGCGACCGGATCGCCTTCATGCGGATCGTGTCCGGCAAATTCGACGCGGGCATGGAAGTCTATCATATGCAGGGCGAGCGGAACCTGAGGCTTTCGCAGCCGCAGCAGATGATGGCGGAGGAGCGGAAAATCGTGGAAGAAGCCTATGCCGGCGACATCATCGGCATCTTCGATCCGGGCATTTTCCATATCGGCGATACGATCGTCGGCCCCGGCAGGAAATTCAGCTTCGGCAATATCCCGACCTTCGCACCGGACCATTTCGCCCGCGTGCGGCAGGTCGATACGATGAAGCGGAAGCAGTTTACGAAGGGCATTTACCAGATCGCGCTGGAGGGCGCGGTGCAGATCTTCAAGGAAGTGAACTCCGGCATGGAGGAGATCATCGTCGGTGCGGTCGGCGTGCTGCAGTTCGACGTGCTGAAGTTCCGCCTGGAGAATGAATACCACGTCGAGATCGGGCTCGAGGAGCTGCCCTACGAGTACATCCGCTGGATCACGAATCCGCAGGAAATCGACGTCGCGAAGATTCAGGGCACGCAGGATATGAAGCGCATCACCGACCTTCACGACAACCCGCTGCTTCTATTCATCAACAGCTGGTCGGTCGGCATGGTGCAGGAACGCAACCCGAAGCTTCAGATGTCCGAGTTCGGGAATATGTAATCGTACAACACCTGTCATGTCGAGCGGTGCCCTCGCTCGGGATGACAGCGGGCGGAGGGGATTGCGTTTCCTCCGAGGAGACTTCCCGCGTCTCCGGGGAGGAAATGCAATCCCTCAGATACAAAGCGTCAAGGAGGAAGCGAATGATCAAATGCAAAGGCTGCGGAGCCAGCGTTGTTTTCGATCCCGCGACACAGCTTCTCAGGTGTCCGTACTGCGGAAGAACGGAAGAGGTCTCGAATTTCACGGACAGCTATCCGCACTATGTGGAGGCGGAGACGGATCCCTATGACCCGCATGTCACGCATCAGGTCAAGACCTACGATGCGCTCCTCTACAGCTGCCCGAACTGCGGGGCGGAGCTTCTCGCGACGGATGAGACCGCAAGCACCTTCTGCTCCTTCTGCGGAGATTCGGTGGTGCTGAGACCGCGGCTTGCGCGGCAGAAGTATCCGGAATATATTATTCCCTTCTCAAAGACCAAAAAGGACTGCGAGGAGGCCTACAGGCGGAAGCTGAAGCGGGCGATTTTCGCGCCTTCCCGGATGAAAAACGAAACGGGGATCGAGAAGTTCCGCGGAATTTACATGCCCTACTGGACCTACGGCTTCACGAAGGACCGCGAGGTGTCTTTGGAGGGCACGAAGAGCCGCCGGGTCGGGGACTATGTCCACACCGATCATTACCGGCTCAGTAAGGATGTGCATGCCGGGCTCGAGGGCGCGTCCTATGACGCGGCGTCCACCTTCAACGATACCCTGTCCGAGGCGATCTCTCCATTTGACGTGACAGGCGCGAAGGAGTTCACGCCGGCCTATCTTTCCGGCTTCTACGCCGACGTCGGCGACGTGGACAAGAACCTGTACGAGGAGGATGCACGCAGCGTCGCGGCGGAATATTTCCGCAGCAATGTCCTTCGGGACCCGGCCTTCTCCGGCTACAAGATCAACGAGGGGACGCTTTCCAATCAGCTGCGGCCGGAGGAAAAGCCTGAGAAGATGGGCTATTTCCCGGTGTGGTTTCTGGCGCTTCGGTCCCGGAACAATAAACGCGTCAGCTACGCGGTCGTGAACGGCCAGACCGGGAAGGTCGCGGCGGATCTGCCGGTTTCCTTCCTGAAATACCTCGGCGGTTCGCTGATCCTGGCCGTGCCGATTTTCCTTCTTCTGAACTTTGTTTTCACGCTGAGCCCGGTAAAAGCGCTTCTGATTGCGGCCTTCCTGAGCCTCGTGAGCATGATCATTGTCAATGTCCAGCTGAACCGGACGTACACGAGAGAACATGATCTGGATGACCGGGGCCTGCAGTCTGTGCGCGGCAATCAGACGGGACAGCCGATGCCGCAGCAGAGTCCGCCTGAGAGGAAGAAGACCAGAAAGAAAAAGGGCATTTCCACCGGGCTTCTGTCCTTCCTGATATTTGCCGTGGTTTTCTTCGGCGTGTATGTCCTCGATGAAATTCCGTGGATCTGGGACGGCGGGGCCATGGTCACCTTCCTGTTCATCGGCATTGTGGTCCTGATCTTTTTCATCATCGAAGCCGTGAAGAGCGGTAAGGAAAAGTACAAAAGACGAAAGCAGAAGATCAGTAAGGCGCCCTTTAAGGAGAAGC
>CAMOZF010000016.1 GCA_946630765.1 uncultured Lachnospiraceae bacterium
GATTATACGATCCATATGATGGAAACCGGAAATGTTACCGGCGGAACAGGCATCTTCCGCTATCTTCCGGTCCTTCTTCTGACCGGGGAGTTCTGCGGCCTCGTCATCGGCCTTGTCGACCGGATCATTCTGCACCGGCTGAAACGTTACAAAAACCAGTGGATCATCTGAACAGGAGCGATCCCATTCAATAACACCATCAGGAGGATCTGAATATGAAAACACTCTACATCGAATGCAATATGGGCGCCGCCGGCGACATGCTGACCGCTGCGCTTACAGAGCTCATGCCGGATCCGGACGCTTTTGTCAAAGAGCTGAATGCGCTCGGCATCCCCGGCGTCTGTTATGAAAAGACCGCTTCGGTCAAATGCGGCATCACCGGCTCGCACATGAGCGTCACCGTCAACGGCGAGGAGGAGCTGGCCGGGGACGACCACGAGCATACGCACCACCATGACCATGAACATGAGCACGACCATGAACATGAACATGAGCACGACCACGAGCATGAACATGAACACCATCACCACGATCACGAAATGGCCGATCATGTGCACGAGGATGAACTTCACATGCATGAGCATCATCATGACCACGATCATGAACATGAACACGAGCACGACCATGATCACGACCACCATCATGATCACGATCACGGCCATCATCACCACCACACCAGTCTGGCGGATATCCGGGCAATCGTCTCGGCGCTTCCGGTTTCCGACAAGGTGAAATCCGACGTTCTGAATGTCTACGGCCTGATCGCGGAGGCGGAAAGCCACGCGCACAACACGACGGTTGAGGAGATTCATTTCCACGAGGTCGGCTCGATGGACGCGGTGGCGGACGTCACGGCGGTCTGCCTCGCCATGGAGAAAATCGGCGCCGGGAAGGTCGTCGTCTCCCCGATCCACGTCGGCTCCGGACATGTGCACTGTGCGCACGGTATTCTTCCGGTGCCCGCGCCCGCGACCGCCTATATCCTGCAGGGTCTGCCGATCTACGGCGGCGCTGTGAAGGGAGAGCTGTGCACGCCGACAGGCGCCGCGCTCCTGAAATATTTCGGCACGGAATTCGGCGACATGCCGATCATGCAGGTGGAGAAAACCGGCTACGGCATGGGCAAAAAAGACTTCCCGCAGGCGAACTGCGTACGCGTCATGCTCGGCAGCACCAGCTCCCTCGGCGACCACGTCATCGAGCTGAACTGCAACATTGACGACATGACCGGCGAAGAGATCGGCTTCGCACTGGAGCGGCTGTTCGCTCTGGGCGCATTTGAAGCCTTTACGATCCCGGTCAATATGAAAAAGAGCCGCCCGGGCGTTCTTCTGCGCGTCCTCGTGAGCCCTGCGAAGAAGGATCAGATCGTGGAAGCGATCTTCAAATACACGACAACGATCGGCATCCGTGAAGTGCCCTGCAACCGTTATGTCCTCGAAAGAAGCTTTGAAACGCTCGACACGCCCTACGGCCCCGTGCATGTGAAGCGCTCCGAGGGCTACGGCGTTGTCAGGGAAAAGTATGAATTCGAGGATCTCGCCCGCATCGCCCGCGAGACCGGCATGAGCCTTTCCGACGTCCGGAAGCTGCTGTGATCCCATCCCTCCACCCAAACCTAAAAAAAGGGCCCTCCTCGGAGGGCCCGCAGCATTTTCACCGCTTCACGATACGATATGCACGTCGATCTGGTTGAAGGGGATCTGGATGCCTTTCTTGGTCAGTTCATTGTAAAGGCCCTCCTGGAAATCAAAATACGCCGGCCAGTAATCGTCCTTTTTGCACCAGAAACGCACGATAAAGTCGATGGAGGAATCGGACATCGCGTTCATTGCGCAGAAGGGCTCCGGGTCCTTCAGGATCCGCGGATCCTGCGCCGCGAATTCCAGGATCGTCTTCCGGACAAGCTCCGTGTCCGTCCCGTAGGCGACCTTGACCGTGAAATTCGAGCGCCGCTCGGCCTCGCGTGTCAGATTGATGATCACGGCCGTCGTCAGCTCACTGTTCGGGATGATGATGTCCAGATTTTCAATCGTCCGGATGGTCGTGTAGAAAAGTCCCAGCTCCACCACCTCGCCCGTGCGCTCGCCTGCCGTGATCCAGTCGTTCAGTCGGAAGGGCCGCGTGATCAGAAGCACGATGCCGCTCGCGACATTTGACAGGGAGCCCTGCATGGCCAGCACGATTGCCGCGCCGACGGTCGCAAAGACCGCGATGATCGAGGCGACCGGTACGCCGAGGATTGCGACACAGATGACGATCAGTATAATATTCAGGACAAACTTGATCGATGTGCGGATGTAATTGCGGATGCTCGGGTCCACCTTCTCCGCGACCTTTCCCTTCAGGGAATGCTTCATCAGGAAGCGGATCAGCATTTTCCCGACGATCAGGATAATAATCACGCCGAGAATCCTGAGCGCGTACTCCACGCAGACGTCCGAAAACTTTTCCCACAATGTTCTAATATCCAGATTCATGAACCGTATCCCTTCATACGCTTTCAAAAACGCCCCTCCGTCAACTTGTCGGAAGGGCGTTTTTCATTGCCTTCTCAGCGCTTCATCCAGTCGAGAAGCTCGATATCGCCGATGCCCATTTCATGAAGCACGCGATCGATCGCGGCCTTTTCCTCCGCGCTCATCGTCCAGTCAAATGCCTTGACATTCTCGCGGGCGTGCTCCGGAGAGCCCATGCCGATCAGCTCGGTGCCGACATAGTCCTGCTCGCCGGTCCAGTTGATCGCCACCTGTCCTACCGGGCAGTTATGCGCTGCTGCAATGTTGTCCATCACCTCAAGAAGCTTCAGGAACTTCGCGAAATTTTCCTCTTTGTAGAGATTTCTGTAGAAGCCGCCGCGGACGTCCTTCGGATCGAAGACCGGCATTTCACGGACTTTTCCGGAAAGAAGGCCGGCGCCGAGGGTTCCGTAGGTCAGGCTGTCGATGCCCTGCGATTTCGCCCAGCGCATCAGCTCCTCCATTTCACGGTCAACCATGGAGAAGGGCGGCTGGATGATATCGATCTGCGCCCATTCCATCGCGCGCTCGATCTGCTCTTTGCTGTGGTTCGAGAGGCCGATATGGCGGATCACACCGCGTTTTTTCAGCACGTTCAGGGCCGACATGGTCTCGGCGACATCCGTATAGGGATCCGGATAATGCATGATATAGAAGTCGATATAGTTCGTCCGAAGAAGCCGAAGGGAGGCGGAAACCTCACGCATGACATTCTTGTAGGAACCGCCCGAGGAAGCGCCGCCCCGCTCGGGCTTTGCCATATCCGGCACGAGACTGAACTTCGTGGAAATCATGATCTTGTCACGGTCAAAGTCCTGGATCGCCTCGCCGACGATGCGTTCCGAAGCGCCCCAGCCGTAGCAGGGCGCGGTATCGATCAGGTTGATTCCGCCCTCAAGGCCGGCCTGGATCGCCTCTACCGCACGCTCCCGGGCCTTCATGATGCCCTTCGTCGTCACCTTGCCGTTTTCCTTCTCGATCAGACCGAAGCTTTCCAGCTCACCGGTTCCCCAGGTGCCGATCGAGATGAGCGACACGTCTTCATTGGCATTGGTAAAGTGTTTGTAACGCATATGCTGTCTCCTTTTCTGTTCCCGGCAGACCGCGCAGCCTGCCGGCGCATTTCTTTCCTTTATGATAACACTTTTCGATGTAATTTCAAGCAGCTTTTCATGCGCTCAGTCCGTCCCGGCCGCCTGCTTCTCCTCGGAAAATCCGCGCACGCGGTAGCGGGTTCGGTATTCGCGAAGCGTCATCCCGGTTTCTTCCTTAAATTTCTTGCCGAGGTAGCTCTGTGACGGAAAGCCGAGATAATTCGTGATCTCGAGATAAGTGTAGTCCGAGTAAATCAGAAGATTCCGGACGAGAAGAAGCTTCTGACGAAGAATATACTCCGTAATCGTGATTCCCTCACATTTCCTGAAAATTGTCGACAGATAATTGCTGTTCAGGGCAAGCGCCTCTGCAATCTCCGGAACACGGATCCGTCCGTGCAGATTCCGGAAAATGTAATCCTTCGTCCGCTCGACATGTTCATTCTCCCGGCCGCTCTTCATCGTCCGGATCGCCCCCTGGTACTCCCGGACTGTCTCTGCGTACTGGAACTCTGCCGTTCGGCTGTACTCATCAACCTCCGTAACCGACTCCTTTTTCTCGATCTCCCGGATAAAGCGGTCAGACATCGAAAAGGATACTTCGTAGGGCACGCCGCCCCTGATCGCCGCGCGGGATGCGAGTGTAATAATGACAATTGCCAGATTCTTTGTATGGCGCAGCAAATCATCCGAAAGGACCCCGACATTACCGGTATAGGTTTCCTCGACGATCCGTCTCAGAAGCCCCGTATCGCCGCGCTCCACGGCGGCCATCTCCCGAATCTCCTCATCGTAAGGATTGTGACGGGAATTTCGCTCCACATTCGCGAAAACCGTACTCGTCACTTCGGAAAGCACCTCTTCCGTAAAAACATTTCGCACCTGGTTTGCAGCCGTCACGGCCTGTTCTGTCACTGGTTCTTCCTCTTCCCCACCTGTCAGATTACAGAAAAGACAGAGAAGCTCGATCACCCGGCTGAACTTGATCGGACGAAGCAGAGACAGGATCTTCTCCTTTTGCGTGTCCGAAAGACGGACCTGCAGCTCGTGAAGACAGGTAAAGCGGGTCGTGCAGATGAGCGGTCCGAAGGTATAGGCCTCCGAACGCCCCCGCACAACCGCATAAAAGAAGGATCGGTTAATCACAAAAAGTGTCGGTGTCGGATCCAGACTCTCCAGAAAGCCCGTCCTCGGTGCGCGGCTGAGAAGCCCGAAGTCCTCCAGCGAACGGTCAAAATCAAAATCTTCCGGCATCAGTTCTTCTACAAGCTCACAATTCCTGTCCAGGATGCGCACGGCTGTATGAAGCTCTTTTGCAAGATGGTTCAGAAGTTCCCGCATCCGTATTTCCATCTTTATTCTCCTCTGTTTCTCTGTTTTTTCAAATCACCTGGACTGCCCTTCATTGTATCATCAACATGAGAATTTGTCTATGGTCAGAAGAATAATTATAAAAGCCCGCACTGTTTTACGTCCGGATTTTAGTGCTTTTTGTTGCATTATACTAACAAGGAAACTCTTTTTTTAGTTGTTTTTTCTACTATTGCTGAGAATATTTTTATGATGCAAAGTTTTTTTATATACAATCCCTGTTGTTTCTGATATACTGTCTTCAAGATTTAACAGAAAGTTCACATTTTCTGCTTGCATGTGTTGTCTGTCCGGCCGGCTCGGTTTCCCGATCCGGGCGGAGAATAAATGAAAGGGGTAGCTGCGTATGCGCAATTTTACCAAAGACCTTAAAAAGAACGGGGCGCTGTGGACGATGCTGATTCCGGCGCTCCTGGTAACTATTGTTCTGGCTTATATTCCGATGGTCGGCCTGATTCTGGCTTTTAAGAACTACAATTACGGTCTGGGCGTTTTCGGAAGTAAGTTTAACGGGCTCGACAACTTCAAGTTCCTGTTCTCGTCCGGTACGGGCTGGCTGATCACCAAGAACACGGTCCTCTACAATGTCATGAATCTGATTACCTCTCAGGCGCTTGCCATTGTGATCGCGATCTTCATCACCGAGCTCCTTCACAAGACCTACAAAAAACTGACGCAGTCCATTATCTTCCTGCCCTACTTCATTTCCTGGGTTATCGTCGGCATCTTCGTTTTTGCGCTGTTCAATTACGAAACCGGTATGATGAACAACTTCATCAAGTCCGCCGGCGGCGAACCGGTTAACCTGTACGCCAAGCCCAGCGTGTGGCCCTTCATCATCTGTGCGTTCAACGCATGGAAATGGTGCGGCTACAACTCGGTCATTTACATTGCGGCAATCACCGGTGTCGATCAGGAAATCTATGAGGCGGCAGCCATTGACGGCGCGACGATCTTCCAGCGTATCCGTCATATCACCTTCCCCTGCATCCGTCCCACCGTTATCACGATGCTTCTTCTGCAGGTCGGCCGAATCCTCCGCGGCGATTTCGAAATGTTCTATCAGATCATCGGTACGAACGGCCAGCTGTACAATGCGACAGACGTTATCGACACTTACGTGTTCCGTTCTCTGACGTCCGGCGCGACACTCGGCATGACCACTGCAGCGTCCTTCTATCAGTCCGTTGTCTGCTTCGTTGTCATTGTTCTTGTCAATGCCATCGTTAAGAAGATTGACGAAGACTACGCATTATTCTAAGGAAAGGGGGAAAGAACATGGCTAAAACAACTGCCGCTCCGGTTGCGGAAAAAACCAAGATTAAGCTGAGTGCCTCGTCGCTTACTTTCTACATCATTGCATATGTCGTCGTCGGCCTGATGGCGCTGATCTGTCTCGTTCCGTTTATTGTTATTATTTCCGGCTCTTTCACCTCCGAGCAGTATATCAATTTCCACGGATTTGATATTATTCCACGTGAATTCTCTACTGCGGCTTACGACCTGGTATTTAAAACGCCGGCGACCATCGGAAGAGCGTATCTGGTATCGATCTTCATCACCGTCGTCGGAACTTTCCTCGGCGTTCTGATGACCGCCCTGACGGCGTACGTGATCGCAAGAAAGGATTTCCCCTACAGGAATAAGGTATCTTTCTTCTTCTACTTTACGACACTGTTCAACGGCGGCATGGTCTGTACGTACATTTTCTTCATCCGCTACCTGCACTTAAAGGACAGTTACTGGGCGCTGATCCTTCCGGGCATGTTCAGCGTATTCCACCTGCTGATCATGAGATCCTTTGTTACCGGCATTCCTTCGGCACTGATCGAGTCCGGCAAGATCGACGGCGCGGGTGAATACAAGATCTTCTTCAGCATCATCCTGCCGCTTCTGAAGCCGGGCCTTGCAACCATCGCGCTGTTCACCGCGCTCGGTTACTGGAACAACTGGTACAATGCGATGCTTTACATCGACAGCACTGAGAAGTACCCGCTGCAGTACATGCTGTATAACCTTTTGCAGAAATCAGAGGCCATGTCCAGAATTGCCGCACAGGCCGGTATCTATGTCGAGGCGGTTCCGTCGAACTCCCTCAAGATGGCCATGGCAGTCGTGGCAACCGGCCCGATCCTGATTGTTTACCCCTTTGTCCAGAAGTACTTCGTACAGGGTATTACTGTCGGCTCCGTCAAGGGCTGACCGTATTATAAAGAAAGATCATTTTATGAAGGGAGAAAAATGATGAGTAACATTAAAAAAGCAGTTGCCCTCATTCTTGCTGCGGCCATGGTGTTTGCGCTGGCAGCATGTAAGGGAGGCGGCTCCACCTCAGGCACAACCGCTGCTGATGGCAGCCAGTCTGAAACCACCCTCGACACCTCCAAGGAAGTCGAGATCGTCATGTACTTCATCTCCGACCGTCCGGCAGGACAGGATATCGTTGATGAGAACATGAACAAGCTGTTCAAGGAAAAACTCAACTGCACACTTCAGGTCAACTGGATTCCGTGGTCGGACTACAGCAGCACCTACAACCTGAAGCTTTCGTCCGGCGAACCGATTGACCTGATCTACACCGCAGGATGGCTGGGTTATTCCAAGCTCGCTCAGCAGGGCGCATTCATGGCTCTCGACGATCTGTGGCCGAAATACGCGCCGAAGAACTACGCGAAGGCTACCGATCAGGCAAAGCAGCAGGCAACCGTTGACGGACACATCTATACGATTCCGACACTTTGGGCAACCTATATTTCCCAGGGACCGATCTATCGTACAGATATCCTGAAGGGTTCCGATCTTGAAGGCCTGGAAATCAAGACTTTCGATGACATCGAGAAGTACTGCGATTACTGCCTCGAGAAGTATCCCGAGATCCTGCCCGTGGACATTTACCAGAACGGCTCTGCATGGGATGCAATGTGGGCCCGTCAGCTTGGTTATCAGCTGATCGGCAACGAAGCCGGCAACTTCTACTTCAAGCTCGACGAAGAGAACCCGAAGGTCATCTCCATCGACGAGATTCCCGGCATCGAAGACTTCCTGAACATGATGAAACGCTGGAATGAGAAGGGCTACTTCTCCAAATCCTGTCTGTCCATTACGGATTCTCAGCAGTGCCAGAACGGCAAGGCATTTATCCGTTGCCACAACATCGACTCTTACCAGGGCCTGATGATCGACGCGTACAACAAGCAGAATGGCTGGGAGTGGGCATACTCCGATTTCAACAAGTATGCGGCACACCTTCCCTTCACACAGGACTCTGTATCCGTTTCGATCAACTCCCAGAACCCCGAGAGAGCACTTGCTCTGTGGGATCTGATCACCTCTGATCAGGAAGCCTACGACGCTTTCTACTATGGTATCGAAGGCACGACCTATAAGCTCGAAGAAGATGGCTCCGCTGTCATGCTTGATCCGGATCTGTATTCTACCTCCGGTATGTGGACCGTTCGTACGACCGGCCTGACCCGTAAGACCGTCGGATCTCCTGCCGGCTGGGATGAGTGGCATGAGAAGTGGGAAGAGATGATCGCGAAGGACGATACGCAGGAAAAATACAGCGCTATCGTTATCGATACGACCGGCCTCGACACTGAAATCGCCAACGTCACCGATGTCTACAACAAATACTGGACTCCGCTTGAACTCGCGCTGAACACCAATGGTGTTGAAGGCGGACTTGAAGAGTTCAGAGAGCAGCTTAAGATCGCCGGTGCGGACAAGATCAAGGAAGCTTACCAGAAGCAGCTTGACGCGTACGTAGCGAACCTTAAGAAGTAATATTTCTGAAGCCTTCAGAAAAAGAGGGGGCGCAGGCCATACGGCCTGCGCCCCTTTTTCTGAACTCGCCTGCGGGATGGGGTGTCTGCTTCAGTAACGCTTCGAAGTTACTTCAGCAGACACCCCATTACCCTCGGCTCGGGGGAATGGACCTGTTCAGGAATCATGTCATATCGAGCGAAGCGGGTGGGGACATCCCCTTCGTCCCGCTTAACCCTCACAATCTCTGAAGAAGGCTTCCTCTCCCCTGCGATAGGCTTCGCGGTTATGGTAGAAGCAGGCGCCGTGGCCGGCATTCGGCCCCAGGTACAGGCGCTTGATCGGGGCTTTGCAGCGGGCGTAGTTTTGCTCAGTCATGAACGGCGGGACGAAGTCGTCCTCCATTCCGTGGGCAAAAAAGACCGGCGTCCGGCATTTATCCATCGCGTCGAGGGTCGAGCAAAGCTCGCCGCCGGTTTTTCTGATGCAGTGCTTCAGATATCGAAGCTCCGCTTCTCTAATCGGCTTCGGAACCCTCAGGGTCGTCTTCATGACTTCTTCCCAGATCGCTTCCATCGACGTGAAGCCGCAGTCCGCAAGGATGCCGCTGATCCCTTCCGGGAGCTCCAGGCCGGCGGCAAGAAGGACGGTCGCGGCGCCCATCGAGGTTCCCGCGAGATAGATCGGAAGCGGCTTTCCTGATTCCTTCAGATCTTCCCAGCCGATCAGCTCCTTTACCTGCTCCGCCCAGGAAAGCACATCGTAGCGCTCCAGCGTCCCGTACCCGAGATACTCTCCGCCGCTTTCTCCGTGCGCCCGCTGCTCAACAAAAATCACGCTGCACTCTTCCTGCCAGTATTCCCAGATCGGCGAAAAATCCCGGTACCAGGGAGAGCGCCAGCCGTGGAAGGCAATGATCACGCGCTTCGGCGAAGGATGCTTTAAATAATGCCCGATCAGCACTGCGCCGTCCCGCGCTGTGCACTCAACCGTCTGCAGGTCTTTTTTCTGCAGCTCTTCGCCGGAGGCCAGCCGCTCCTGCTCGACGATACTCGACTTTACGGCCTTTTTATGCATCCGGTTCCGGACGACAAAGACTTCCTTCGGCTCATTCCGGGAGAAAATCGCCTCCCGGATCAGCCGGTGCGTCTTCAATACGGCAAAGCTCGTAAGTCCGACTCCGCCGGTCGCAATTGCGGTGTATTTTAATATGTTTTCGATTTTTGTGTTTGACATGTGACTTGTTTGGATTTCTCTCTTTTACACGAAGAACTTGTCAGGAAAGCACAACGATGGTAAATGTATGCGCGGGCAGGAAGATGTCCGGACGATCCGTGAGCTCCTCCGTCACTCTGCTTTCCTGCGGGATCCCGGGGTTGCTCTTTCCGATGCCGTACAGCCGGATCACCTTCGCCTTAACTATGGCTGTATCCCCATTTTCCGGCTTCAGGAAGACCTTCTGGTCCTCTGCAGCCGTATTCACCAGCTTAACGATGGTCTCATAAACCGCGCCGGACGCGTCGGTTTTCCCGGTAACATTCATATAGATTCCCGATTCGCGAAGGTGCTTTTCCTGATCCTCCATTTCAAGCGCCGCATCTCCTGCATACACCGAGAACAGCTTCTGAACATAATAGCTTGGCGTCAGATACACGTCCTGATCGTCAAACCAGATCATATCCGGCTGCCACTGGCTGTGCCCGATCCGGTTAAAGAGCGGCGCGTAGGAGGCCAGCTTCACCACATCACCGTTCTTCTCCACGCCTGTCAGGAAGGCGGCTTCCGCGAGGGCCGCTTCCATCGAATTCGCCCGGTCAGCAACATGCGCGGCATATTCTCCGGCAAAAACGCCCACATCTCTTTGATAGGAATCGTAGAGGTCCGCATGGCTTAAAAGCCACTCCGGCGCCACATAGTAATGCTCATCCACTGCATAGGCGGCGCCTTCCTTCTTTTCGTTCTCACTGCGGTAGAATTCCCAGGACTCCTTCCACATCGGGGAATCGATCATCGGGCCGGCCGATCCGATGATGCGGATGTCCGGATACTTTTCATGAATCGCCTTTTCGAAAAGCTCCGCGCGCTTATAGAAGTCGAAGTACTTCGTCTCCCACTGCTCATTGCCGACGCCGATCATCCGAAGGCCGAAAGTCTCCGGGTGCCCCATATCCGCACGCAGCCTGCCCCAGGGCGTATCAGCGCCGCCGTTCGCAAATTCCACGAGATCGAGCGCATCCTGAATGTACTCCATAAAGGCCGGATCCGTTACCGCCACCTTCTCATGAGAGCGGAACTGGCAGGCTGCGCCGATATTCAGTACGGGAAGCGGAGAGGCACCGAGCATTTCGCACAGGAGGAAATATTCGTAGAAGCCGATGCCGTAGGACTGAGTGTAATGGCTGTCCGTATCGCGGTGCGAATGCGGCCCGTTCGCCCGGTTGTCATCGTATGCCCAGAGATTGGGGATGATTTTTCTCTTCTCCAGCGGGCCGACCGTACGCTTCCACTGATAACGGTTCCCGAGGCTCACGCCCTCGATGATACAGCCGCCCGGGAAACGGATGAATCCGGGCTTCATTGCAAGAAGCGCGTCAAACAGATCCTTTCGGAAAACACCCGCAACCGCATCCTCCGGAATCATCGAGATCAGGTCGAACTCATAAATGCCCGGGATGTCGGCAGCAATCACAAACTGTGCTCCGCGGACCGTTTTTTCTGCGGTAAGTTCAATTTCATATTTCTTCCAGCCCTCGGAAGGACAGGTCTTAAAGGGCGGTACGGCCGCTTTGTCTGAATCCTCCGGGTCCGCCGGATGCTGTTTCTGAAGCCAGGCCAGTGCCTCGTCGGAAAGATCCACAAAGGGCAAATGCATCGTTCCTTCTGAAATCTCTGCTTTCCCCTCAGCAAAGACCGTTCCATCCTTTATAATCCGGATGGTCACCGCGTGCGCTCCCGGAGATGCCGAACGAGCATAGAAGGAAACATGATACTTCATGCCCTCTTTTAGTGCGATCCCGTCATAGGCCTTGTTGGAGAAGCCGTCTCCCGAAGCTGCAGCCGTCAGCCTGAGATAGTGCGGATTCTCGGAAGCTACCGGATCGCCCGTAACAAACTCGAGGAAGCTTTCGGAGCCTTCCGAATCACCGCTGCTGTATTTCGTCCATCCGTAGCCCGGGTCCGGAATATTATAGAAGCTTCCGGGGATCCCATAGGCGTCCACAGCCTCAAAGGAGCGGTTTTCGATCATTTCCGCGTAGAGGCCGCCGTCCGCCGCGTAGTTGATATCCTCGAAAAAGAGGCCGATCATTCCCGGCGTCAGCGCATGCGTAACCTTGTTTGTCAGTTTGACCGTTAATTCTTTCATCCTCTGTCTCCTCCCTATATTCAATTGCGGCGATCCAGGACACGGCGCTAAAAAGGCTTTTATGCCGCACATCACGATCCATAGGAAAGCACTCGCTTTCGAAGGGGTTTTCCGAACCCCACCTTTTTATAAAGTATATCACAGAAGCCGTCAAATTCTCAAGGGAAATGCGGATATTTCTATCCTTCATATGTGCAGATTTCCCCGAATTCTCACTTGTGTTTTTCTGCTGTTTATATTACAATGATGATAACTATACTGTCACCAGAGGAGGAGTCCATGAATTTTTTTGAAGAACTGAAAGAATTTGACCCCGAAGTCGCCTCTGCCTGTGGTCTGGAGCTACAGCGGCAGCGCGGAAACATTGAACTCATTGCCAGTGAAAATATAGTCAGCCCCGCTGTACTCCTTGCCGCCGGCGGCGTTCTGACCAATAAATATGCGGAAGGTCTTCCGGGCAAACGCTATTACGGCGGCTGCCAGTATGTCGATATCGTTGAAAACATTGCGCGTGACCGCGCGAAACAGCTTTTCCAGGCGGAGCATGCCAATGTTCAGCCGCACAGCGGCGCCAACGCCAACCTCGCTGTATTTTTTGCACTCCTTCAGCCCGGCGATACGGTCATGGGCATGAACTTAAGTGAAGGCGGACATCTTTCCCACGGTTCGCCGGTCAACATTTCAGGAAAGTATTTCAATATCGTTCCGTATGGTGTCAATAAAGATACCGAGCGCATCGATTACGATGAAATGGAGCGCATCGCGCTCGAATGCAAGCCGAAGCTGATCGTTGTCGGCGCGAGCGCCTATCCGAGAATCATTGATTTTGCGCGCTGCCGCGAGATTGCCGATCAGGTCGGCGCCTATCTCATGGTCGACATGGCGCACATCGCGGGCCTTGTCGCGGCCGGCGACCATCCGTCACCGGTTCCCTATGCGGACG
>CAMOZF010000017.1 GCA_946630765.1 uncultured Lachnospiraceae bacterium
GCAGTCCTGGTGGCAGGATGCGGCTTCGATCTACACCCAGACCCCGGACGGCGCATATTTCCTTTACAACGCTGCCTGCTCTGAAGAAGATTACGCCAAGCTGGTTCCCGGCACGAAGCTTCGTGTCACCGGCTACAAGGCGGAATGGGCCGGCGAAATCGAGCTTGCCGATGCAACCTTCGAAATCGTTGAAGACAGCGACTCCTTCATTGCGGAGCCGGTTGACGTTACTGACGCACTCGGAACCGACGAGCTGATCAACTATCAGAACCAGCTGGTCAAGTTCTCCGGTCTTACGGTTGAAGATTATGACGGCAGCGGCGCTGCATTTGCCTACAAGGATGCCGATCAGAAGACCGACGATCTGTACTTCAAGGTCAGCAAGGACGGCGTCTCCTATGAATTCTGCGTGGAGTACTATCTCTGCAACGAAGAAACCGACGTCTACAAGGCTGTTGAGAATCTCAAGGTCGGCGATACGATCGACGCGGAAGGCTTCCTGTACTGGTACGAAGGCCCGAACCCGCACATCACTTCCGTCACCGTGAAATAAGCATCTTGAAAATGCTGCGAAAAAGCACTGTACCCGAAAGCGGGCACAGTGCTTTTTTACTGCTTCTCTGAACGCCTGGGGCCTTGTGAACACAGCCTCAACAATATGGTCCCTGTGCGAACGCCTGGAACGTTGTGAGCACAGGGACCATATTGTTAACATCACTTACGCAGTCGTCGGCAGGCGGAAGCCGAAGGTGTTCGTGCCGGCGCGGCTTTCGGCGATCGTGCGGCCGCCGTGCTTCAGGACGGTGCTTTCGAGGATCGAGAGGCCGAGGCCGTAGCTGCCGTCTGCTTCCCGTGCCTCAGAAGCCCTGTAGAAGCGCTTAAAAAGCTGTTTAAGCGTCTCTTCCGGGATTTCCAGGCCGATATTCGAAACCGTGAGAAAAGCCGAATTTGCGTGCTTTTTCACGCTCAGACGGACCGTCGTATTCGGATCGGCGTACTTCAGAGCATTATCGAGAAGGATGCCGACACATTCGCGAAGGGAGCGCTCCGCGCCGCGCACGAAAATATCTGCTTCGCATTCAGTCTCAAGAAGGAGTCCCTTCTCGAAAAAGACCGCTTCAAAGGGCAGCGCCGCGTCCTCCGCAAGCTCCGACAGATTCAGCCGCGTCATGGTCTGCGCTGCGGTATCGTTATCGGCGCGCGCAAGTGAAAGCAGGTTCTCCGTCAGCGTCCGCATCGCCCGGGACTCCGTGAGGATATTTTCGGTAAACTGCGCCTTCTCCTCCGCCGAGAAGGACGGATTCCGGAGCATTTCGGCGTTGCTGAGGATCACGGTCAGCGGGGTTTTCAGCTCGTGCGAGGCATCGGAAACGAACTGCCGCTGCTCCTTCCAGGCATTTTCGACGGGGCGGACTGCCCAGCGCGCAAGGAAAATGCTGATCAGAAGGAACACTAAGAAAGCGCCGGCGCCGATGATCAGGAAGGTTCGCCGGAGGTTTTTCAGCGTCTCTATTTCCGAAGAAATGTCCACGAGGATCAGTTCACGTCCCATCGGCGATTCCGTCATGGAAAAGCGCAGATTCCTTTCGGAAAGGATGCCCCGCTCCCCCAGGGCTTCCGCCTCCTCGATGATCTCGGAAAGTGCCTCCTCCTGAAGCACCAGTGTGCCTTCCGACAGCATGATTTCTCCGCTCTCATCCAGGCGGACGTGCAGATACGGCAGCTGGACATTCAGATCCCGCGCCTGATCGGAAAAGCCGGGCGCATCCTGCATCTGTGCGGGCGGCTCCTTCTGTTCATCCTGCAGCTCCTCGTCTCTTCCCGGGAAATTCGCGCCCTCTTCCGGCCCGCCGGGATGCATCTCGCCGCCGATCCGAAGAAACTGCTCGCTCTGGGCGCGCAGATTCCTTCCGGTCATCTGATACACCAGAAGGAAAATCGCAACAAGCATCAGCGTCACAATCGTCATATTGATCAGGACGAATTTTCCGCGGAGCTTTGAGAGCACATCCCCTGGGAACAGTTTCCGGAGGAGCCGGCCCGGATTCATTTTCCCGCCGCTTCTTTTCTCACTGTCCATCCGAGACCTCCAGATGATAGCCGAGTCTTCGGACGGCTTCTATCGAAACGTCGGAGCCGATGCTTTTCAGTTTTTTGCGAAGAAAGCCCACATAGACCTCCACGTGGTTTTCCACGGCCTCGGAATCGAAGCCCCAGACCCGTTCAAGGATGGTTTCCTTACTGAGATTGTTTTTGGGATTCTGCATCAGAAGCCGCATCACGTCAAATTCCTTCGCTGAAAGCCGCACGCTCCGCTCCCCCGAAGAAAGGGTCTGCGAATTCAGATCGAGCGCGGTATTTCCGAGCCGCATTTCGTCCACCTGTCCGCCCTGGCGCCGAAGAAGCGCGTTCACGCAGGCCAGAAGCTCGGCATTTTCAAAGGGCTTGGTCAGATAGTAATCCGCGCCGTAATTCAGGCCGCTGATGCGGTCCTCGAGCTGGGATTTTGCGGTCAGCATCAGAATCGGCGTGCTGATTTTTTCCTTTCTCAGCCGCTCCACCATTTCAAAGCCGTTCATTTTCGGCATCATGACGTCGGTGATGATCAGGTCGTACACGCCGGTTTCGGCATATAACAGTCCGTTTTCGCCGTCGTAGACATTGTCCGCGTCGAAGCCTTTTTCCGCAAGAAGCCGCTTCAGGGAATCGCTGAGGCGCTTTTCATCCTCCACCACTAGAATCTTCATCGTCTTTTCTCCCGCAGAAGTAATCAAGGGCATTCCTCCGGCAGAAAAGCCCGCCCTGGAGGAACACCCTTTTATTTTACAACAGATCTGCAATTTCGTAAATCATCTTTTCCGTCTCGTCCCAGCCAAGACAGGGGTCGGTGATGGATTTGCCGTAACAGCCGCCGCCGACAGGCTGAGAACCGGACTCGATATAGCTTTCGACCATGAAGCCCTTCACGAGCTTCCGGATCCGTTCGTCAAATTTCCTGCTCGCCAGCACCTCACGGATGATCCGCGGCTGCATGAAGGGATCCTTGCCGGAATTGCTGTGATTGGTGTCGATCACGGCCGCCGGATGCGGCAGATCGTACTTTTCATAGAAGTCACACAGAAGCCGGAGATCCTCGTAATGATAGTTCGGCTGATTCTGGCCGTGCTTATTGGTGTAGCCTCTCAGGATCGCGTGGGTATAGGGGTTGCCGAAGGAATGCGCTTCCCAGCCGCGGTAGATGAAGGTATGCTCGTGGTGCGCGGCGATGATCGCGTTCATCATGACGGAATAGTCTCCGCTCGTCGGATTTTTCATGCCGACCGGCACGTCGATGCCGGAGGCCGTCAGCCGGTGCTCCTGGTTCTCGACAGAGCGCGCACCGACCGCGACATAGGCCAGAATATCGTCCAGATACTTGTAATTATCCGGATACAGCATTTCGTCCGCGCAGCCAAAGCCCGTCTCCTGCACGGCGCGCATATGAAGCTCTCTGGTCATGATAATGCCCTTGAAAAGATCCGGCTTCTCCGAAGGATCCGGCTGATGCAGGATGCCTTTGTAGCCGTCGCCTGTCGTCCGGGGCTTATTGGTGTAGATCCGCGGGACGATCATGATCTTCTCCTGCACCTTTTCCTGCACCGGGCAGAGCCGTGAAATGTAGTCCAGCACGCTGTCCTCACTGTCCGCGGAGCAGGGGCCGATGATCAGCAGCAGCCGATCCGACCTTCCGTCAAGAATCTGCTTGATTTCACTGACTCTTTTCTCCATGGTCGCGCTGACTGCGGCCGTTACGGGAAACATCTCCTTCACTTCCATCGGAATTGCAAGCTTCCGGTAAAAATCCATATTCATTGTTTGGGTTCTCCTCTGTATGTATCATGAATTTCGGGCGCGTCAAAGGCGCTTTATTTCTTATCAAACCAGCTTCTTCTCTCGGTGGACAGGCGCATTTTCTCGCGCATGCCCTCCTTGTCATCATTTGCGAGCATGTCGCGGAAGCTCTGGAATTCCGCGAGGAAACGATCCATTTTATCAAGAAGCGGCTCCTTGTTCATCAGGAACAGTTCCGACCACATGCTGTCGTTGATGCGCGCGATCCGCGTGAGGTCGCGGAAGGAATCGCCGGTGTAGTCCACCAGGTGATGGTTATCGGAGCAGGTCATCAGGGTCACGGCGATGCAGTGCGTAAGCTGCGACACGAAGGCGATCATCTCGTCATGCTCCTCGGGGCTCAGTACGGAAATTTTCCGGAAGCCGAGGATCCTTCCAAGGTCCTTCGCCCACTCGATGGCTTCGGGGGTATTTTTCTTCGTCGGCGTCACAATGTAGTTCGCGCCGTGGAACATCCGGTCGTCGCTGTTTTCGACGCCGTAGACCTCGCGCCCGGCCATCGGATGCGCCGCGATGAATTCGACGTCCGGCCGGAGAATTTCCTGAATCTCATATACGACGGAGCTCTTGACGCCGGTGACGTCCGTAATCATCGTGCCCGGGCGGAACAGGTGCTGATGCTCCGCGATCCATTCCTTGAAGACCTTCGGGTACAGGCCGAAAATTACCGCATCCGCCTCGGAAACAAGGTAGGAATTTACGGAGATGTCGCCCTCCTCAATGATACCTTCCCGAAGCGCGTACGAGATCGACTGCTCCCTGGTGTCCACCGCGGCGACGTGATAGCCGAGCCGCGAAAGCGCCCGCGCATAGGATCCGCCCATGAGTCCGAGTCCGACGATCAAAATGTTTCCTTTACTGATCCACTGCATGAATTTCCACCTCGATTCCAAGTTTTCTGATCTGTTCAAAATAGTCCGGATAGCTCTTCCTGACGGCCTCGATTCCGTGAATTTCTCCGCCTGTCAGCGTGAGAAGCGAACTGAGCGCCATAACAATCCGGTGGTCATTGTGCCCTGAAAGCGCCTCTTTCGGGATCTGAAGCTTTCCCGCTTCCAGGATCAGGCGGTTTTCCTCCGCCGTACTCCGGACGCCGAACTTCCGAAGCTCCTCCTGCATACAGGCGATGCGGTCGCTCTCCTTGATCCGAAGGCGCCGGATTCCGCGAAATTCCGCGCCGTGTCCGAGCGCTGCGGCTGCCGCAAAAAGCACCGGGCCGAGATCGGGACAGTCCGAAAGGTCCAGGCAGGCCGGGCCTCTTTTCAGCTTTTCAAAATATTCCCGATATACCCGGTCGCCCTGAAGTGATCCGGGATCCAGGCCCTTTACGCGCACATCTCCGCCGAAAAGATTCAATACCTCCAGAAAGGCCGCGTTGCTGTAATCGCCTTCCGTCACGACCTGCCGCCCCTGTGCCTTCTGATTCCCGGGGACGAAAATGCACCGTTCCTCCTCCCAGAAAACACGAATTCCGAAGAGCCCGAGCGCCTGAATCGTCATGTCGATGTACGGATGGCTCTCGATCGGCGGCTGCAGAACAATCCTGCTGTCTCCCGGAAGACCGGGGAGCGCAAACAGAAGGCCGCTGACAAACTGGCTCGAAATATTTCCGGCGATCTCGTAGCTTTTCGGCTGCAGCTTCCCTGAAACCGTCACCGAATCCACTGTCTTTTCGAATAAAAAGCCCTCTTCCTCCGCGAGCTTCTCATAGACGCTGAGCGGTCTTTCGAAGAGCCGCTTCGCACCGGTAAACGTCACCGGCACCCCCAGCGTCAGCGCGACCGGGATCAGAAAGCGAAGCGTCGACCCGGATTCCCGTACCAAAAGCCTTGTCCCCTTCGGGGACGGGGACAGGTTCCGATGACTGATTTCGTCATCCGAGGACAGATCTCCGGGAAGGATCCGGGCACAAAGGCCCGTCTCGGTCTCCTCCGTCTCGAGCACTTTTCCGAGCGTCCGGAGGCAGTCCAGCGTTGCGAGAATATCCTCGGAAAGCGCGAGATTCCCGACCCTGCTCTCCTGATCGGACAGCGCAGCCGCAAGAAGCAGCCGGTGCGCCATGCTTTTACTCGGCGGGGCATTCACTTCTCCCGCGGCTTTTCCGGGTCGAAAACGCGCGATCATCCGAAGTTCTCCTTCAGATAGTCCATGGCCTCGAGATAACCCGCGAGGCCGTGCCCCGTAATGGTTTTCACACAGGCGAGCCGGATGTAGCTGATGCTTCGGAATTCCTCCCGCTCCTCCACCTTCGAGATGTGCACCTCGACGGCGGGGATTCCGACGGCCTTCAGGGCGTCCAGAAGCGCGATGCTCGTATGCGTATAGGCCCCGGGATTGATGACAATTCCGTCGATCCGTCCGTAGGCGCGCTGGATTTCGTCCACCAGATCGCCCTCGTGATTGGACTGGTAAGTTTCAAGCGCCACGTCCAGCTCGTCCGCGTGCTTTTTCAGCATGGCAAGAAGGCTATCATAGCTGTCCTTCCCGTAAATACCGGGTTCGCGGATGCCGAGCATGTTGAGATTCGGTCCGTTGATTACCAGAATTTTCATAAGCGTACCCTTTTCTGTATGTTCAGGCCTGAAGCCGGGTTTTCAGAAGAATCTGTGCGGTGTCTTCGGGGGTTCCGCTGACTTTGACATCGCAGTCCGAGGTTCTCTCATAGATCGGAAGCCGCGCAAGATACAGCGCCGCAACCTTTTCCTCGGTATCGGCAAGCGGCCGGTTCTCCGAGGGGCGGATCTCCGAAATGTCCCTTCTGAGGAAGAAAATGCGCCCGTTCTTTTTGAGCTCGCGGATATTCTCCTCCCGCAGCACCGCGCCGCCGCCCGTGGAAATCACCGCGCCGTTCACCGCTGCGATCTCCCGGATCACCGCCGATTCCAGATCGCGGAAATAGTCCTCTCCAAAGCGCGCGAAGATCTCCGGGATCGTCATGCCGGCCTTCTCCGTGATCAGCGTGTCCGTATCATAAAGCGTCCGCCCGGTAATCCGCCGAAGCGCCTGTCCTACCGCCGATTTTCCTGCGCCGGACATGCCGGTGATGACGATATTTTCCTTGTCGGAACGGATCTTCCGGAAAATCCGCGGGAGAATGTCCCGATCATAGCTTCTCCCGGTAAAATGCTCCGCCGCGAAAACCGCCTGCGCGACCAGCATATACAGGCCACCCTCGGCAGGAATCCCGAGGGAAAGCGCATCCTGCACAAGATTTGTCCGAAGCGGATTGTAAACCGCATCGACGACGCCCGAGAGCTTCGGAAACGCCGAGAGCTTCAGCGGACAGCCGTCCGTTTTCGGGAACATGCCGACAGGCGTCGTATTAATGATCAGCGCCGCGTCCCGGTGCTTCTCATAAACCTCCTCGTAGGTCACGGCGCCGGGCTTTTCTGTCCGGCTGACCCGGAGGACTTCCGAAGCGCCGCGGTCCCGCAGAAGTGACAGGGCCGTCTTCGAGGTTCCGCCGGTGCCGAGAATCAGCGTCTTCTTCCCCCTGGGCTCGATCTGCAGCTTCTGAAGCAGCGCATCCATGCCCATATAGTCCGTATTATATCCGCAGAGCTTCCCGTCCCGGTTTACGATCGTATTCACGGCGCCGATCTCCCGGGCCTTTTCCGAGATCTCTGAAAGATAAGGCATCACGTCCTGCTTATAGGGGATCGTGACGTTGATGGCCCGGAAATCCTTCGCCGTCATGAAGTGCTGAAGCTCCTCCGGCCGAAGTTCCCTGAGCCGGTAGTCGTAGCTCTCGATCAGTTCATGAATTTCCTTACTGAAGCTGTGCGGCAGATGTTCACCAATGCATCCGTACTCCATGTTCCGCTCCTTTAAATATACGCTCCGATGAGATGTTTTTTCCGAAATCCGCTGTTCAGCATCCAAGCCAGTCCGTGCCGAAGCGAAGGCTCAGAAGGTCTGATAAAACCAGGGCTGTCACACTGTCCACAACGATGCGCGCCCGGTGGATAATCGCGGGATCATGTCTTCCTTCAAGAGAAAGTTTAACATTTTTTCCGGTTCTTAAGTCTACCGTGTCCTGCGATTTGAAGATCGAGGGCGTCGGTTTCACCGCGGTCCTGAAAAGGATCGGCATCCCGTTCGTGATGCCGCCGTTGACGCCGCCGTTGTGGTTGGTCTTCGTCCGGACAGATGAAGCGCTGCCGGTCTCCGAATCGTCCGGGTAGTAAAAGGCATCGTTGTAGACGCTGCCGCGGGACAGAACTGTCCGGAAGGCTTCGCCGAATTCGACACCCTTCACGGCCGGGATGGAGAACAGCGCGTGTGAAAGCGCCGACTCGACCGTGTCAAACCAGGGCTCGCCGACCCCGGCAGGGACGCCGGTCACCGCGCTCTCAAGGATGCCGCCGAGGCTGTCTCCGTCCGCCTTCGCATCGAGGATCCGCGCCTTCATGATCGCTTCGGCTTCCTCCGAAAGTGTCGGGAAATGCCGGTTTTTCAGGCTGTCGATTTCCGAAGAAAGCGCTGCCGGATCGATAGAAAATGCCGGATCCTCCGCCGGTGCTTCACCGTCTTTCCCGCCGAGCGCCCGGATATGCGTGCCGATGCGGATGCCCTTCTTTTCGAGCGCCGGAAGCAGGATGCCGCCCGCCGCGACAAGCGCCGCGGTGAGCCGTCCGCTGAAATGTCCGCCGCCCCGGTAGTCCTGGAAGCCGTAATATTTCTCGGCCGCGGTAAAGTCGGCGTGTCCCGGCCGGGGCCGGAACTGCAGCGCGCTGTAATCGCTGCTTTTCGTATTCGTATTCGGGATCAGAATCGTGAGCGGCGTACCGGTGGTCTTTCCATCAAACACGCCGCTGACGATCCGGAATTCGTCGGCTTCCCTCCGCGCGGTCGAGATCGCGCCGGCGGGCCGCCGAAGATCGAGCCCCCTTCGGATTTCCTCCTCGGAGACCGTGATCCCGGGTGCAAGTCCGTCCAGCACCGCGCCAATTTCCGGGCCGTGGCTTTCGCCGAATATCGTCAGTGTGAGTACATTTCCAAATGTATTTTTCAACGCCTAACCTCCTGACTGCTGACTTTCTTTATCATCCGTTCCAAATCATCACTTCTCCGGCAGCAGGGCGATCCGCGCGCGAAGCTCATCTTCTGTGAGCTTCCGAAGCTCGAAATGCCCCGCTTCTTCGCAGATCACGCAGGTAATACCGCCCTCCACTGCCTTCTTGTCGTGCAGCATTGCCGAAAGCACCTGCTCCTTCTCGACCGCCGCAGCCGTTGGAAGGCCGAGCTTTTCAAGGATCGGAAGAAGCCGCGCGCGAACCTTTTCGCTGCACATCGGGATCATTCCGAGGGCGACGCACTCTCCGTGGTACAGGCCGTGCAGCGCCTCAAAGCTCTCGATGCCGTGGCCGATCGTGTGGCCGAAATTCAGCGCCTTTCGGAGGCCGCTTTCCTTTTCGTCTTTCTCCACGACCATCTTCTTGATCCGAAGCGAGGCCGTGATGATCTCCGGAAGGAAGTTCCAGGGATCTTTTTCTTCGAAAATCGAAAGAAGCGCCGGGTCGAAGCAGAGGGCCATTTTCAGTGCCTCCGAAAGGCCGTTTGCAATCTGGCGCCTCGGAAGGCTCCGTAAAAGCTCAAAATCGATCAGAACCTTTTTCGGCTGGAAAAACGCGCCGATGATGTTTTTGATTCCTTCAAAATTCACCGCGGTCTTCCCGCCGATCGAGCTGTCCACCTGGGAAAGCACCGTCGTCGGAATATTGTAGAAGTCGATGCCGCGCATGTAGGACGCCGCCGCGAAGCCGGAAAGATCTCCGACCACGCCGCCGCCGATCGCCGCCACACAGTCGGTTCTTCTGAAGCCGTGCTGAAGCATGGTACGAAGGAGCCGCTCCCAGACCGGGATGCTTTTCGAATCCTCCCCCTGCGGCACGGTCTCGATCACGGCCTCCCGGCACTTTCCAGCGAGCGTTTCGGCATATTCTCCGGGCACGCCCGCATCGGTCACGATCAGAACCTTCCGCTGAAGATCGAAAAGCGTTTCCGCGCGCCCGAGCCCGCCTTCCTCGATCACGATATCATAGCTGTTTTCACCAAGGTTCATCGGCAGAATCATCGTATTCTCCTTATAGTTCCGAAGGCTCCGGGAAATTACCGATCACCTTCAGCATATCACAGTTCTGCCGGAGCTTGCGAAGCATGGCCTGTCCGTCGGGGGAGAAAATATCCCCGCCTGCCTCCAGACAGAAATAATACTGCCAGGCAAGGCCCCCCAGAGGACGCGAACGGAGCGCGCTCATATTGAAGCCGTAGGCGCCGATGACGTCGATCGCCTTCGCGAGAGACCCGGCCTCATTCCGCACCGTGAACATCAGCATGAAACGGCTGTCCTTGCGGCCCTTCGCTTCATCATTCTGCACGCGGGAGAACACCGCAAAACGGGTCGCATTCTCCATACTGGTCTGAATATCATGGTCCAGGACCTGCAGTCCGTACTGCTCGGCGGTCTCCAGACTGGCGATTGCCGCCGTATGAATGTCCATGCCCTTTGAAACCGCTTCCGCAGCGACCGCGGTGTTGCTGGCTTCTTCCTGTGCAAAACCGTGCGAAACAATGTAATCTCTGCACTGTCCGAGCGCCTGCGGATGACTGATCACCTTCTGAATGTCCGACAGATGCGCGCCGGGAAGCGCAAGAAGATTCTGCCGGATCCGAAGCGTATAGACCGCATTGATGAAGAGCGGCCCCTTGAACATCAGATCCGTCACCTGGCCGACCTCGCCGACATAGCTGTTTTCGATCGGCAGCACCGCTTGTTCGCAGTCGCCGTCCTGCACCGCGCGGTAGGCCTCCTCAAAGCCCGGGAAGCTCACAAGCTGTCCCTGGGGAAAGATCCGCTCCGCCGCGATATTGGCAAAGGCGCCCGCAATTCCGCTGTAGGCGATCCTCGCCCCGCTCATCATTTCTCGCTGATACCGCCGTGAAATATTCATCGTGTGCTGCAGAAACTGCACATAATGCGCCCGGATCATCGGGTCCTCGATGTATTCGGCGTTTTTCTTGATCAGGCTGCTTTCCCGCTCCGGCTGATAGATCGGCAGACCGCGCACCTTCTTGTAGGCGCCGATCTCCTTCGCGGCTTCCATCCGCCGCACGAAAAGCGCCGCCATCTCCTTATCGATGGCCTCGATTTCCAGTCTTACTTTTTCCAGTTCGTCCATTTTCCACTCCGCAAAAAGGAAAGCGGCTGATATCCATCCTTCAGAACATCAGCCGCTTTTCCAGTTTATCTTTAACCTCTGCCATTCGTCCGGATGCCCTTTAATTATTTACGCTTGCGAAAAAAACCTGCATAATAGCAAGCCGTAAAGTAATAATAGGCAAATCCGAAGGAAGCAGTACGCATATGAACTCCATCAGACACATTCATTGAATATTATTCCGTGTCTTTCGTGGATTATAGCACTTTAGTATGATAAAGTCAAGAGGAACTGTAAAACAGTTCCTCTCAAATCATTCCTATGGCTTTCTCTTCTCAGTCCGTGAAGAGCGGCGTCGAATAATAGCGGTCTCCGCTGTCCGGAAGCAGGGCGACAATGGTCTTCCCTTCATTTTCCGGCTTCTTCGCGTACTCCAGCGCCGCATGGAGGGCGGCTCCGGAGGAAATGCCGACCGAGATGCCTTCCTTCTTCGCAAGAAGCTTCGCACTCGCAATGGCATCCGCCGTCTCGGCCTTGTAGATTTCGTCATACACGGAAGTGTTCAGGACGTCCGGGACGAAGCCGGCGCCGATTCCCTGGATCTTATGCGGGCCGGCGTGACCCTCGGAAAGCACCGGAGAATCCTTCGGTTCCAAAGCAACAATCTTCACCTCGGGCTTTTTAGACTTCAGATATTCGCCGACACCTGTCACGGTACCGCCGGTTCCGACGCCCGCGATGAAAATGTCGACTTCGCCGTCCGTGTCATTCCAGATTTCCGGTCCGGTGGTTGCGCGGTGGATCGCGGGATTCGCGGGATTGACGAACTGGCCGGGAATAAAACCGCCCGGAATCTCCTTTGCGAGCTCTTCCGCCTTCGCAATCGCGCCCTTCATGCCCTTCGCGCCTTCTGTGAGCACGATTTCCGCGCCGTAGGCCTTCAGGATATTTCTTCTCTCCACGCTCATCGTCTCCGGCATGGTCAGGATGATGCGGTAGCCCTTCGCGGCGGCGATCGCCGCAAGGCCGATGCCGGTATTGCCGCTGGTTGGCTCAATGATGACCGCGCCCGGCTGCAGAAGGCCCTTCGCCTCCGCGTCCTCGATCATCGCCTTCGCCACACGGTCCTTGACGCTGCCCGCGGGATTGAAATATTCCAGCTTTACAAGGACTCTCGCCTTCAGCGCGAGTTCCTTTTCCAGATTCGTCACTTCAACAAGCGGCGTATTGCCGATCAGCCCGATTGCGCCCTGATAGATGTTTGACATAATTCTCCCTCCGTTTTTAATGATGTTGTCCGTGTATATCCACTGCCTGCTAATACTATACCACAGATCTTACAGCGCTGCAAAGCCCTTCTCAAGATCCGCGATGATATCGTCGATATGCTCGGTTCCGATCGAGAGCCGGATCGTATTCTGCCGGATGCCCTGATCCAGAAGCTCTTCTTCCGAAAGCTGGGAATGTGTCGTCGAGGCCGGATGGATCACGAGGCTCTTCACATCCGCCACATTCGCAAGCAGCGAGAAGATTTCCAGACTGTCAATGAATCTCCAGGCCTCTTTCTTTCCACCCTTGATCTCAAAGGTGAAAATCGATGCGCCGCCGTTCGGGAAATACTTCTCGTAGAGCGCGTGATCCGGATGGTCCGGAAGAGAGGGGTGGTTGACCTTCTCCACCAGCGGATGCTTCGAGAGATACTCGACGACCTTCTTCGTATTCTCCGCGTGCCGGTCGAGCCTGAGAGACAGCGTCTCCACGCCCTGAAGAAGAAGGAAGGCGTTGAAGGGTGAAATTGCCGCGCCGGTATCCCGAAGAAGAATTGCCCGGATATAAGTCACAAAGGCCGCGGGGCCGACCGCGTCGTAGAAGGAAATGCCGTGATAGCTCGGATTCGGCTCG
>CAMOZF010000018.1 GCA_946630765.1 uncultured Lachnospiraceae bacterium
TCCCAGGTGCCGCTGAATGTCTACGAGGAAGACGAGTACGAGGATTACTTACGGGAAAACAACGAAGAAAGCAGCTCCGGCGTGAGCCTGAATATTCTGGATGATGCTTCGGAGGATGAGGACTTCTACAACCTGAAATCCTTCGACGAGATCACGCCGACGCCCGCGTCGGTGGAGAAGGCGGAGATCAGAAAGGAAATGGAACGACCGGTTTCGGAGGATGCCGGTTCCATTGCCGTATTCGGCAAGATCGCGCAGGCCCTCGGAAGAATGGCCGACGCGGTGGAACGCGGCGGATCGGCGCCTGTCTACGCAAGAGCCTCTGTCGGAAACGCGGAGGTGACGGTGCCTGTCGGCGACGGCGACGAGCGGTCGGGCCTGTCGGAGGAAATCCGCAGAATCCGTGAGGAGATGAGCGAGAAGATCCAGCGCCTTGAGGAAGAAAACATGGCGCTTAGGTCCGCCCGCGAGTCGGAGCTCATGAGCGGCTACGAGGAAGAAGAGGAAGACGTCGATTTCAGCGAGCTCGACAATGATGAGTTCGGCGAAGAGGAAGACGGCGATCTCGCTTCCCTGTTCGGCCTGAACGAGGACTACGGCGAGGAAGAAGAGCCCGAGGACGAAGACTTCGATGAAGGCGAGGACTTTGACGAGGACGAAGATTACGACGAGGATGACGAGGACGAAGACTTCGACGAGGACGAAGACTTCGACGAGGATGAAGACTACGACGAAGACGAGGATGAAGACGACGAGGATGAAGACGAAGATGATGAAGACGATGACTTCATGTCCTCCTTCTGCAGCTTTGCCGCAAATCTGATGAATATGTCTCCGTTCGAGAAGATGCGTGCGAACGGAAGAGAAACCGAAGAAATGACACTGGATGACCTGATTGCCGAAGCAGAGGCCCAGCGGGAAAGAAGACGCCGCGAGCGCGTCGGATAAGCGCCGGGACGAAGAAGTCATTCACTGAAGGAGCAGAACATTGATGAAGAACAGGGACAGAATACAACTGAAAAGATTCTTCTCCAGAGATAGGATGCGGCAGACTGTGCGGCGTTTTGCCGTCATGCTCGTCATCGCCGCAATCCTGATCGGATATCTGCCGGCCATGTATGTCTGGGCCGCAGAAGACGGGGGCTCAGGCTCCTCATCTGAAAGCGTCAGTTGGAAGGCCTTCGGCACCGGAAACAGCGGAAAAGCGGTTACCGAGGGACAGACGGTCAGCCACCTGTATATGATGGAGATCAGTACCGGTATCGTCAATAATGACAAGCTGGACGAGAATATCCTTTTCTTTAATATCCACTACACAACAACCGACGGCAGGAAGGGTCAGAAGGTCATCGTGCCCGGCGAAGACGGAATCACGAACGGTATCGAAACGGCGGCGACGGTCGGTATGCGTACAGCGCGAGACAGGATGGTCACTGAGACCTTCGGTCTTATGAAGACCCCCAGCTTTATGACGCCGAAAGCACTGCAGTCTGTGAGCACGGACCAGTATCTTTTCGAGATCCCGGATGATGAAATCGCGAGTCTGGACAAGTTCCAGATCTTCGGAACCAAAAACGACAACGGCAGCACCTGGCCCTGTCAGGCACTGCGCATCTATAAGGTCGACAAGCTTTACGGACTGGACAACTACGGATGGTACTCCAATACGCCCTATATCGATTTCGAAGGCGAAATGATCGGTGAATTCGGTATGGTGCCGGGCGGCGGAAACTTCAAATGGGACAATTCCGGCGGTATGCATAATGTCGAACCGGTGAAGGCCGGATCGACAGACAGGGGCGGTCTGGTGACGCTTGTAACCACATCTACAAAGGCGACCTATGAAGCCAACAGCGGCCGCAAAAGCAACGTCGGAACGAAGCATGTCTCACAGGCACAGGAAATGACCTCGATCCGCCTCGATCTGGCGGACCAGAACGGCGCGGGCTTCGAGTCCATGGCGATCAATTACGAAGCAGGCAGCAAGCCCAAAAACCGGGACCTTTCCTTTGCGGAAGCGGCCACGCTGACGATTCGCTACACGGATCTCTATGACGCAGCGCGCGAAGTGAAGCTTCCGATGATGGCAAATGCCTTCGGCGCTGCGGCAGAGCTTCTCGGAGAAGATATTTCCGTTGCCGGCTATGCGCAGCAGGGTGACTCCATCATGGTGCCGGTGATGCTTCCGGACTTTAAGTCCCTGATCAGCACGAGTATTATGATCGGACACAGCGAAATGCTGGATGCGACGGGACTTAGTGAAGGCTCGAGTTCTCCGACTTTCATGACGCGCTGCGCGCTCAGCGAGTCGGATGACATCAGCTATCTCGGCGTCGCGGTCTATAACCCCGACGCGGTGATTAAAGCCGCCTTAAACGGCGCGACGATCGTCTACGATTACCCGAAGGACGACGTCAACCCGGTTCGTTTCGGCGCCGCAACCTCGATCGACGGTACGAAGGTGCGTGCGCAGACGGAGACCTATTTCTATCTGCAGTCGCACAGTGACAATATGGTGCTGAAGCCGGTGGACCGCCAGGAGCGTTACCTTGTGACAGTCTATACGGATAATGTCATGAACGCCGGCACGACAAGCGACGTCAGCATCCGCTTCACCTACAACAATCTGAAGGACAAGGAAATCATTACAAATGAGATGCCGATCCGGGACTATGTCCGCCAGTTCTACGGCGAATGGCCCGGAAATGTCAGTGATTTTGCATATAACTACGGTCTTTCCCAGGGCGGAAAGGTCCAGTTTATGGTGCCGCTGACAAACGTCAAGCAGTTTACGCAGGTGGCGCTCAAGGTCAACGGCAACGATGAGTGGCAGACACGCGGTCTGACGATCCAGCTGGTCAAGAGCTACGACTACAGGGTTGCTTCCTGGGAAGAGACCAACAGTACGGAAAAGGACGTTGCCAATCCCACACTGCCCAGATTTATGTCTCATGTCAAATACACCAGAAACGTCGTTGCCGGCAAGGTGATCTACGAATGCGGCGAGATCGCGAACAGCGGTATCCCGGATCCTTCAGATCCGGATCCTGCAACAGACGAAGACTGGCTGCCCGGCACGCTGATCCAGGAAGCGGATGAGTGGACCAGGATGGGCGGTACGGGCATGGACATCAGCAAGGAAGATGACGTCAACTGGCATGATTACATGAACTACATGACCTACGAGGATACGAAGAAGAACTTCGGATTCACGAAGCCGCGTTACCTCTACACGGTCAACGTGTATGTCGCGGACAAGGTCAATTATCTGCAGGACGGCTTCGACGACGACTGCGGTTCGGAGAACCTGTTCTACTTCCAGCTGATCTTTGAAAACGGTGCCTCCGGCTGCACGCTGGCCAACCAGCAGATCGTCGGCGATGCTTTCCGTACAGGATCACATACTTCATTCCAGATCCCGATGAGCATCGATTACGGAGATCTGACGGCGATTCAGGTCATTCCTGACGATCAGGACAGCAACAGCCATATCTATGACAAGATGAAGATCGACCATATCACGGTTACGCTCGAGAGCAGCTCTTCGAAGGTTCCGACCTGGAACTTCATGGGCTCTGACGAGGACGGCCTCGGCTGGGTCGGCATCGAGTACCGTGACGAGGGAGAAGGCGGCGCATTCCGTCCGTCCGAGGGACGTTCGGTTTCGGAGATTGCGACGAACTATCAGGTGACCTCGCGCTCCTACAGCGCGAAGCTTCTTGTCAGCATTACAACGGGCCCCTATTCAAAGGAAGTCCATTACGATGATAATCTGAATCCGTACTATGTGGAAGTTCCGCAGCTGGTCGGCGGTGTGACGGCCAAGCTTAATTTCCTCACGGATAAAGGAAATGCAGACAGTACAGAGTCTGTGGATATCATACAGTTGATGAATCAGTATACCGGCAGAAACGGAACAAAGGTGCGAACGTACCTGGACAACAATGTATCGGTGACGGAAGACGTCAATTACTACGTCAGTGATCCGGCATATCAGTTCCGTGCCGGAAAGACGGACAACTTCATTGTTACCGTCAGTGACATTTCCGAGATCCTCGGAATGGATCTGTTGGTTTACAGCAGTGTCGTCACAAAGTGGAATATCAGTGATGTTTCGGTCTATCTTGTACAGAGTGAGGGACAGCGCTATCTGGATGCGAACGGCGTCTATTCGATCCGCTACCCGAAGGGCGAGGATAAGGAGCTGAAGAAGATCGCAAACTGGAACCGTAACGGCGAGGCGCTGATCAAGGATCTCCAGATCTACCGGACGCTTGATCAGAATTCGATCGCGGATATCAAGATCCAGTTTGAAGATGGCTCGATCGAGCTGGATGACGAGGAGACTCAGGCAATCTCCAGAGAGCCTGCCTCCAAGAATGACACCGTCAACCTCTATATCTATCCGGGCGAAGACGGCGACGATCCTTCCACCTATTATCTGCATGCGGCGATCCGCTATATCGACGCGGTGAATAAGTCGGTGCAGCAGGTATCGGCGGAGCAGCTCTACAGAACCTACGACGAAAACGGAAGAGTGGTATTCTACGCGCTCGGCATTAACGTGCCGAACCTGCAGGAAATCCAGGCCGTGGACGTCAGTACGAACAGTAAGACACGGCTTAGGGCGCCGATAGACGGCGGACTTCTGCAGCGTGTCAGATCCGGTATCCTGATTGAGTCTTATGAACTCGGCGGTGCGGCAAATGCGGACAATAAGAATACAACGCTGGCGCTGCGCTCCGGAACCGGCAGTTCTACGATGCAGCGTGTACTGATGCAGGTCAGCGACTCTGTTACAAGACAGGTGCTGACAGCGGGTCAGACAGACCTCGCGCTTGCGGTGTACTTCCGTACCTCGGATGTTACCGAGCAGGAGCTGAGATCGAAGTACATTTATCTGACGGATATGGGCTATACGGAGATCAACCCCGGCCAGATCCTGGAGTTCAACTTCGATGTCGGCAATATCGAGGAGATCACCGGACTGAACGTCGTCACGATGGGCAAACTGGATATGGCGGTCGAAAACGCCTATATCGCGACCCAGGACGGCGACGGCAAGGTGCAGCATGTCTACAGTATTGAGAACGGATTCCAGCCCGGCAGAACGCCGACAAGAGTCTATACCTATGGCGATGTGAACCTGCTGCAGCTGAATCTGAAGACCGCGATGGACGAGCTTTCGCTCGCGAGCGGAACCAATACGCCGATCCGGATGACCGTCGGCTACTATGACCAGTACGGCGCGTTCCAGACCAAACCGTACAATGATATCAGAAATTATGTTGAAACCGTACTCACGGGCCGTGAAGGTGCGAAGCTGTTCGAAGCCGGTTCTACCGAGCTTCTGAGACTACTGATCCCGGGACTTCGTGAAGTACGCTGGATTGAACTCGAACCGTACAGTGAAACAACCGGCGAGACCTTGGCTTCGTGGAAGCTCGAAAGTGCATCCGCGCAGATCGGACTGGACGGAAGGACGGTATCGAGAACGGTCGGAAAACGGATTGTCCAGAATTCGCCGGAGACCATTTTCCTTGCGGATCTGTACATTACCGGTGAGGTCACGCTGGATACCGGAACACCGGAGGTGATTGTCAAGGATTCCGAAGGCAAGGTCATCAAGGGTGCCGGCAACACAGTTTCTCAGGAACAGGAAGGCACGCTGACGATTAATTCGGGCGAGACAGTGACTGTTGACGTGAGAACCTACGGTACCGATGACGGATTTGAAGCGAAGCTCTATCTCGTGGATGCCGTAACCGGCGTGGAAGAGCCTGTGGATGCGGCGAAGCCGACACACAGCTATACCGATCAGCAGCTCACGCAGATGCTGCAGAGCGCACTGGTATCGGCAAGCTCCGGCGCGACGAGCGCTGAGGAGGTCGAGGCTGCGAAGGCACTGATCACCAGACTTCAGGATATGCAGTCTTCGAACGGAAGCTACACTGTAAGTGAGGATGACGTCGTATTCAGACCGTCCAAGAACTACAAGACGGATAAGATGAACTACCGGATCCGCGTCAGCGCGGTAGAGAATCCGGATGCGGCATTTGAAGTGAATGTGATCGTGCGGCCGGTAGAGGAAAGCGTCGATATCGAGAAGGTAATCGATGACTGGAGCGACACCAGAACTGTTGCGACCATGAATGTCATGGATGCTTCGGGCGCGGTTGTCGAGAATAACGCGGTCATCAGGAATGCCGAAGAGCGCGGCGTGCTTCTCAGCTCCGGCGGAAGCGTAACAATTACGACGACAGAATCGGTGAATGCCGTATTCACCAATTATGATGCGGCGACCGGAACCGCGGGCGCTGCCGGAGACGTGAAGGAATTCGGTCTCTATAACTACACGGCTGACCAGCTTCAGCAGTATCTGGCGCAGGCGCAGACCGTCCTTGCGGACACCACTGCAACAGCCGATGAACTGACCGCGGCATCCGCGGTACAGAACGCGGTGAACCTGCTGCAGTCTTCCTACGGTGCGCACTACACGATGCCGGAGGGCGGCGAATTCAACGCACCGAGAAACTTCACCGGACAGAATGTCAGCTACCGCTTCGTCTTCACATCGGAGGCGACCGGAAAGGAGCTCTGCAAGGTGATTGTCACCGTACAGTCCGAGGCGGATCCGCTTTCGACGGCCCTGAGCGACCTCCAGGCCGCGCAGGCAGCAAGGAAAGCGGCAGAAGAGGCGGCGGCTGAAGAAGCGGCAAAACAGCAGCAGAATCAGGATACAGGTGGAGGAGATACTACAGGCGATTCCGGAGATGACACATCGGGCGGTGGATCCTGACAACTGTTGAACGGTTCAGCATCCAAGACACAAAACAACATATTCCGGACGGCGCTTATTCGGGAGGCCGGAGAAGCTTCCAGGGCTTCCCGAATAAGGACCGCCGGAGCGAAAAAACCGATGGAGACGGTATCCTCTGAAATTCACGGGGAAGCCGCCTCCTAAAGGTGCATCTATACGGTACGCAATGTTCTGAAGGAGAAAAACGATGGCAAAAGAGTTCACATTTGAAAGTGAACAGACACTGAAAAGGCAGAAACTGAAGCGCATCCTGATCCCGATCGGGGCGCTCCTGCTGATTGTGGGAGCGACGGTACTGATCGCCGTGATTGTCGCGAAGAACCGGCCGGTAAGAACCGGCGGCGGAGAGGACACGCCCTATCCTTATACCTGGTCCGTGAAAAAGAACGGAACGGCGGAGCTTGTGGTTGATACCTCAGAAGCGCCGGGCTATCAGTGGGTGCCTGACAGCGAAACGCAGTCGGCGCTGTTCACGATGGAGGAAAAGCAGCGCAGCGGGCGGGAATCGGTTTTCACACTGACGCCGCAGACCTTCGGAACAGAGGAGCTGGAGTTCTTCCTGCAGAAGGGCGAGGATACCGCGAATCGGATCTACACCCTGAAGCTTCTTGTGAATATTCCGCAGAAGGAAACGGAGGAGGACGCCTACGCGCCGGAGCTTCTTACAGCGCTGATGACGGCGATCTCCGCGCCCGCAGAAGGCGGGCAGGATACGGATTTTCCGTATGTGATCCGGACGGAAAAGGGATGCCTGATCATTACCATGCAGGACAAGATTACCTTCACCTATGTGGTCGGCGCGGACCTTCCGGACAATGTCAAGGACGAAATCCCTGACGATCCGGAGTATCAGCCGGAGGAAACCGAGCCGGAAACTGCGGAAGCGTCCATCATGCATCCGGACTGGGAGCTGATTTCCGATCATCCGGAGGCCGTACTTGTAAGCGGACCGGAGCTCGGTGATTTCGAGCTGACGGCAAAGATTATCCCCGGTCAGGAAACCGGGTCGGCGAATATCAGCATCCGAAGCGCGAGCGCGCAAACGGAACTGCTGATTGCCGCGGAGCACACCGCGGACGGCGCGGTGCTTCTGAAGTCTCACGAACTGAAGGATTACCAGCCGCCGGAAACCGAGGCCGCGGAAGAAACGACCGAAGAGACGACCGAAGAAACCACGGAGGAAAGCTCCTCGGAGAGCGAATCCGAGGAAACATCATCAGAGGAAGCGCCCGAATCACAGAGTGAGGGCGCAGAAGGCGAAGCATCCGAAGGTTCGGATGCGGAAGGCAGCACGGAAGAAATAGAAGAGGCATATTTTGACGAGGTGATCTTCCCTGAAGAGCGCCAGGTTGATGAGAAAGGATGGACAGTAGAGTAATGCTTGCGAAACTGAAAAAGGCCATCTCCGAGATGGACAAAAGCACGATCATCATTTACATTGTCATTTTCATAGTGTCCGCGCTTTTCTTTGGGACACTGCTTCGATTCCTCTATGAAAATGTCAGCGCGATCCTCGGACAGCAGCGCATGAGCTTCCGCTGGCATCTCCTGATCGAGCCGCTGACCTGGGGCATCGGCGTCGGCGTGGATATCATCCTCCTTGCGATCTACACGATCAACGGCGGATTCCGTACCGGCAAGGTCGGAAAGCGCGTACTCGGCGGACAGTCGGACGAAAATGTCGTCCAGGGATCGCTCGAAAACAGCCGTTTCCTGACCGATGAAGAGCGCGACAAGTATTTCCCCCCGTTCACCTACGAAACGCTTCCTAAGGCCAAAAATGACGGCGTACCGGTGCGTGCAGTGCTCGATAAGAAGGGACATCTTGTAGGAAACTTCAAGCCGGGCGTACATGCTTTAGTCATCGGTGCGACCGGTTCCGGTAAAACCACAACCTTCATCAACCCGATGATCCAGATCATCGGCGCGACAAACTGCGGATCGAGCATGATCATGACCGACCCCAAGGGTGAGCTTTTCGACCTGCACTCCGGCTTCCTCAAGGACCGCGGTTACAACGTCATGGTGCTGGATCTTCGTGATACCTACAGCTCCAGCCGCTGGAATCCGCTGGAACCGATCTGGGATGCCTACCAGGAATACCTGACCGCCGGAAAGGGCATCATCGCGCACATTGACCCGATGAAGAACTATCCGGATCTTCGGAGAATGAACGGCGAAGCCGGGGACGACGAGATCTGGGTCGAGTGGAACGGACGCGCCTATACCGACGTGTCGCACTGCAGAGACGACATCCAGGTTGTCCAGCAGAAAATTTACGATGAAATGTACGAGGATCTGAACGACCTGATCGGCGGTCTGATCCCGGTACAGAATGAAAAGGATCCCCTCTGGGAAAAGGGTGCGAGAAGTATTGTTACGGCGGTCTGCCTTGCAATGCTTGAGGACAGCGCGGATCCGGAGCTTGGGATGACCAAGGAGAAGTTCAACCTGTTCAATGTCAACAAGGCCCTCGGCAACTCCGAGAACAATTACCAGATCCTGAAGGATTATTTCGAAGGACGCTCGAAGCTGTCGCAGGCCTACCAGCTGTCGCGGCAGGTTATGACGGCGCCTGATACGACGCTTGGTTCCTACATGTCGATCACATTCGACAAGATGAACCTTTTCAACGACCGCGGACTCTGCGGCCTGACAAGTGCAACCGATATTATTGTCAAGGATTTCGTGGAGCATCCGAGTGCGCTGTTCCTGAAAATCCCGGATGAAAAAGATACCCGTCACGCGCTGGCGTCGCTTTTCATCCTGAGTACCTATAAGGCGCTGATCAAGATCGCAACGGATCTTCCCGGACAGACGCTTCCGCACAATGTCTACTTCATCATGGATGAGTTCGGTAACATGCCGAAGATCGACAAGTTCGGACAGATGATCACGGTCGGCCGTTCCAGAAAGATCTGGTTCTCGATGGTCGTGCAGTCCTTTGTCCAGCTGACCAACGTCTACGGCAAGGAAGTCGCTGATATCGTTATCGGTAACTGCGGTGTGAAGATGTTCATCGGTTCCAACGACACCGATACCTGTAAGATGTTCTCCGAGATGTGCGGTAATATGACGGTCCGGACGACCAGTACCTCGAGCTCTCTCGGCAGCAAGCAGGGCGATATCAACGTCTCGACCAATACCCAGGTGCGTCCGCTGATCTACCCCTCGGAGCTTCAGCGTCTGAACAACCAGGAGTCCACCGGAAACAGCATCATCGTTTCCTTTAACTCCTTCCCGCTGAAGACCAAGTACACCCCTTCCTACAAGTGTCCGTTCTATAAGTTCGGACCGATGGATCTGACAGAGATCAGAAGCAATATGTTCCGTGCGGATGAAGTATTCTATGATCTTCGCGAGCGCAATGAAAAGGTGCTCGGGACGGAGAGCGCATAAGGGAGGCTTTAAGTTTTGACCAGAGCTGAAGAAAAAGAAATCAAACACGTCCTTCTCGGCCGGACCATTCCGATGGAGAAGGGCGTGATCCGCGCAATGGGCGAGGATGATTATAGGATGCCGATCGGCATCGGAGACGGCGCGGGCGCTGTGCGGTTTTTCGGCGTCGCCAGACGTTCCAAACTCCTTGAAACGGAGCTTTCCGAAAAGGAAGTGCGTTATGCCTGCAAAAAATCAATGCGCAAGGTCGGAAGGACGCTGATTCTTCTCAAACAGGAAGAAACACCGGCCTGTCTGATCCGCTATATTCTGTCGCGTCCCGCGGTGCTGACCGTGACATTTGAAGACGGAAAGCCGGTGGCGACCGCCTTCTCGGGACGTGGAATCATGGGTTGGATCTCCCTTTTCAGAGCGCTTTCGGAGCTGAAGCGGGAGCTGCCGCAGACGATCCGCTACTCGGACGAAAGGGCGCCGAAGGTAAAGGCGGAGAGCAAACGGCAGCAGAAGAGGCGTCTGAAGAAGGAGATGAAGGCGAAGGCCAGGGAGGAGGATGAAGGATGAGCATGAATATGAGTCTCATTAAGCGGGGAACCGAAGGCGAGCTGGTGCTCGACGGCTATATCGATGCCAGCAACGCGGCGGAGGTCGAGAAGATTCTTGTGGACGTCGCGGGACAGTTTGATACGCTGGTTCTCAACATGGAGAAGCTGGAATACGTTTCAAGCGCCGGACTGCGCGCCTTCAAGCGTGTATACATGGATATGCGCCAGAAGCACGGTGTGCTGATGGCCAAAAATGTCGGCAAAATGGTGATGGAGGTTCTGGAAGTCACCGGATTTACGCGTCTGTTTAAGTTTGTATAAAAAGCATTTCTGGAGGATCTGACATGAACAGAATGTCTGTTCCCGCAAAGCTGGACTATCTGGACGAGGTGACGGATTTTGTGGGAAATATACTGGAAAGCTGCGGCTGCGATATGAAGCTTCAGCTTCAGGTCAGGCTTGCCGTGGAAGAGGTTTTTGTCAATATCGCGAGTTATGCCTATTCACCGGGCAGCGGAGATGCTGAGATCGAAGCGGAGATTCAGGGCGGGGACGAGAAAAAGCTCGTCGTTCGTTTCATTGACAGCGGGAAGCAATTTGACCCCACGAAAAAGGAAGACGCCGATACCTCGGAGGATGCGCTTCTGGAGCGCGTCGGAGGGCTCGGAATCCTTCTCGTGAAGAAAAATATGGATGATGTGTCGTATTCGTATACAGATCATAAAAATACGCTGACCATCGTGAAGAAACTGTGAGGAGGAGAAGATGCCTGAGAAAACCATACGTGAGATGAACGAGTTCGAGAGAAGGCATTATTCTCTCGCGGCGCGGGTTTTTCATGCGACTGTATTCGGAGCCGTTGTTCTTGGGGCGGCGGCTTTTCTGATTGGAATTGTACTTTTTACCTATGCGCTCGTGGGCCAGTATATCGGCGAGTCTTTCGGGCTTGCGCGTTCTGCGGCGGCCGTCATCGGCAAGGCGGTCAACGTGGAGGACTACAGTGAAGCGGTCATCGAAAGATACAAGAGCCTGAGCGCTGAAGAGCGGGCAAACCCGGACAGCGCGGATTACCTGAAAAAGTTCGAAGATATTCCGAAGACGGAGGACGTGGAGACGGTTCGCCTGATCCTGAAGGAATTCAAGGACGCGAGCGACGTCTACGACATCTATCTCGGCATGTACGACATCGACGATGACGCACTGATCTATATTGTGGATCCCACGGAGGAGGACAATGCGCCCGCGGGCTACTGGGATGCGGTGGAGCACAAGGGCGCCGTGAAATTCCTGAACTGGAACGGCGAGGGCAAGCTGTACGAGATCGATAAGACCGAGAAGTATGGCTGGATGTGCACCTCCGGCGTGCCGATCCGCGGCACGGACGGACAGATCTACGGCTTTGTCCTTGCGGACGTGACGCTGGAAAATGTCGCCCACGGCATGCGGATGTTCACGCTGCTGTTTACGATCGGGATGATTATCGTCGTGTCGGTCTACGCGATCCTGATCACGAGACATATGAAGAATTCCCTTGTCGCGCCGATCAACGAGATTGCCGACGCGGCGCAGAAATATATTGACGACCGCAGAAGCGGCAGTCAGGAGCAGAAGAACCATTTCTCGGATCTGAAGATCCGTACGGGTGATGAGATTGAAAATCTGAGCTTTGTCCTTGCCGATATGGAGAAGGATGCGGTGCAGTATTTTGAGGAGCTGACGGCGGTGACCGCGGAGAAGGAACGGATCAGTACCGAACTGAATCTCGCGACGCGCATTCAGCAGAATGTCCTGCCGAATATCTTCCCGGCCTTCCCGGAAAGAGAGGAATTCGAGGTCTACGCGATCATGGATCCCGCCAAAGAGGTCGGCGGCGATTTCTATGATTTCTTCATGGTGGATCAGGACCATCTGGCGCTCGTGATCGCCGACGTTTCCGGAAAAGGCGTGCCGGCCGCGCTCTTCATGATGACGGCCCGGACGATGCTCAAGGACGCGGCGCTTTCCGGCGAGGGCCCGGCGCAGATCCTTGAGAAGGTCAACGGCCAGCTCAGTGAAAAT
>CAMOZF010000019.1 GCA_946630765.1 uncultured Lachnospiraceae bacterium
TGGATGTGGCAGCGCCGCACGATATGCGAGCCGATATGCTCCTTGTCCCAGCCCTCGTAGGAGGCCTGCAGGATACAGTCACGCTCGGTCTGGGTGCCGTCCTTGTATTTCCACTTCAGCCACTTGTTGTCGTTATTCGGCTGCAGGTACTTGCCGAGCGAAATACCCGAGCACTTGGACTCGTAGATCTCGCAGTCCTCAATGATCCAGCCCTTCGACCAGTGCGGGCCGATCATGCCGTCCTGATAGGCGGTCGGCGGCGCCCACTGGGTGGCAGCCTCGCGGACTGTGAAGCCTGACAGGGTGATGAAGCCGATGCCCTCCTGCTCCGGAAGGAAGCAGTCCTTCCGGACGGAGATTTCCACGTCCTCCGCATTCGGGTCGAGGCCCTGGAAATTCGCGTAGATGATCGTCTCGTCCTTTTCCTCATCCGAGGATTTCCCGGATCGCTTTTTCGAGGATTTCCGCGGTTTTTTTGTGTGTTTCTGCCGACGGATGCCAGTCGGAGCCGTAGCCGTCCGAAGGCTCCTGCGGCGGAAGCTCGAGGAAATGAAGCTTCCCGTCTCCCCATTCCTCCGCGCTTTCCTTTACCGCCTGCCGGATCTCGTCGATCAGCCGCTGATCCATCGTTCCGAGGACGGAAAGGACAGAAGACGCCGGATTCAGTTCCCGCACGAGCTGCAGGAACTTTTTGTATTCCGCCTTGAAATTCTGCTTCCTTTCGGCAACATCCTTACACCAGCTGCAGTCGTTCGTTCCGAGGTTGATCAGGACAAGCTCCGGTACGAAGGCGGAGAAATTCCAGCGTTCCAGCGCTTCCTCTTCCTCCGGCGAAGCGTCCCCCGAAGCCGCCGCCTCCTTCAGAAGCTGCCGCTCGCAGGAATAGTCGGTCCAGGGGTAAATCTCCGGCATCAGGTCGGTATCGGAAGGCGCCGCAGCCGTCTCTTCGACATAATGCGAAACGATTCCGTTGCCGCTCCAGGACACCAGCTGTACGTCCGCATCGAGAAGCTTCGCGAGGCGAAGCGAATAGGAGAGCTCCGGGTTTTCGGTATCCGTCCGGAAGGGAACCAGCTCGTTTTCGGCCTCCACACCGTAGCCGCAGGTAATCGAATCGCCGATGATTTCCAGCTTCAGCTTCTTTTCCGCAGGCGGCGGAAGAAGCGCCGCATCCGTTTCGATCCACGCGATCCCGCAGTACGCAAAGGGCGCTTCGGAATATTTCATCAGCGTGACTGTGACGGTCTTCTCCTCTTCGCTCTCATAAAGGCAGAGCGTTGTCATCCGCTCCCGCAGCATATAGGTGCGCCGGCTTTCCCTGCCGCTGAATTCATCCCGCACGATGACCGCAATCCTGCAAAGAAGATGCGCCTCCACATCCGCCGGGTTACTCAGAAGCTGCGCCTCGGCCCGTTTCCCGCGGAAACGGAAGCTGACTGCTGATCCTGACCAGCCCAGATACCGCACGCCCTCCCGAAAAAGCGTCCGTCCGCTGATCTTCACAAGTCCCTGTTCCGCCTGAAATCTCATACCGTTCCTCCTGCGCGTTTGTGCACTCATCATACCATGAGATCCCCCGGAACGCAAGCAAACGGATGACATTCCAAAAAAACTATGCTATACTGTAATAAAGAAAAAGGAGGTGCTTCCCATGAAAATGACATCGGCCTATGCAAATAAAGTGATTAAGAAGCTGAATGACGACAAGGAATTCTGGAGAAATAAAGAGCGCGAAGGCTACCTCTATGTCGCGTCTCTCGATGAAGAGCCGGTCATTCCGGACTACAACTACAGCGAGGTTGCCGCGAAAATCGCCGAAATCGACGAGAAGATCGTCAAGATCAAGCATGCAATCAACCTTGCAAACACGACGAATAAAATCGACGTCGGAAACGGAAGGCAGATGACGATCGACATGATCCTGATCGCCATGGCGCAGCTTTCGAACAGGAAGGCCTTCCTGGATACCATGCGCAAGCAGCAGCCGAAGGTCCGCTTGAATTCCGGCGCCTTCAGCACCAAGAAGACCTCGCCCGAGTACCAGTATATCAATTACGACCTCGCACTTGTCCAGTCGGAATACGAGCGCATCGATCAGGAGATCGCGAATATGCAGCTGGCGCTTGACCGCTATAATCAGACCTTCGAGTTCGAGGTCTGACCGGACGGTTCATTCAGGATTTCTGCGAATCCTTTTTCCGTGCAGGCAGACACCCCTTTTAAAAACTTTGCTGTCAGGATCAGCCGCGTGCTGAAGGTTTATGGTTTCGGTTCCCGGTTATTTTGTTATTCCTGTTATTTCATGCAAGGTTCAAGGTTGAAGGAGTGATCATTTCTCCGTCTGTTCTGCAGAAAACCCGCGCGGTGAACGGTCCTTTTTTCGAGGGCCGGAATCTGCGCACGGGGCGCCCGGGTTCGGTTTCGGGGCGTCCTTTTTACGCGCGGGAAACCCCTGTTTCCCTTGACAGATTTTCAGTTGCTATGATAGAATTAAGGGTGCTGCAGAACAGCAAGTTAGTTTACTATAATTTTATATACGGAGGAACATACAACATGAGTAAACCTGTCGTACTCATCGTCATGGACGGTGTCGGCGAAACTCCTGAAACTCTCGGTAACTGTGTGCTTCGGGCCAATACCCCGACGCTTGACTGGCTCAAGGAGAACCATCCCTGGCAGTGCATCAAGGCGCACGGCGGCGCCGTCGGCCTTCCGACCGATGATGACATGGGCAACTCGGAAGTCGGTCACAACGCCCTCGGCTGCGGCCAGATCTATTCGCAGGGTGCGAAGCTCGTCAACGAGTCCATCGAATCCGGCTCGATCTACGAAAGTGACACCTGGAAGGATCTTGCAGGCACGGTTGTCGAAAACGGAAAGACCCTGCATTTCATCGGCCTTCTCTCGGACGGAAACGTCCATTCCAACATCAGCCACCTGATCGCCATGATGAAAGAGGCGAAGAAGGAAGGCGTAAAGAAGGTCCGCGTACACGCGCTTCTTGACGGCCGTGATGTGCCGGCGACCAGCGCGCCCGAATACATCAAAATGCTCGAGGACGTCTTTGCGGCGCTGAATGATGACAGCTTTGACGGCCGGATCGCTTCCGGCGGCGGCCGTATGACGATCACGATGGACCGCTATCAGGCCAACTGGCCGATGGTTGCTCTTGGCTGGAACGTCCACGTCCACGGTGAAGGCAGACAGTTTGCAAGCGCGCTTGAAGCGATTGATACGCTTCGCGCGGAAACCGGTGCAATCGACCAGGATCTTCCGGCATTTGTCATCGCAGAAGACGGCAAGCCCGTCGGCGCAATGGAGGACGGCGACAGCGTCATCCTCTACAACTTCCGCGGCGACCGTGCGCTTGAAATCTCCATGGCATTTGACGGGGATGCTTCCTTTGACAAATTCGACCGCGGCGTGATCCCGGCCGTAAAATATGCCGGCATGCTCGAGTACGACGGCGATCTGAAGATCCCGCATCACTACCTCGTGAACCCGCCCAAAATCAAGGACACGCTGACCGAGCTTCTCGTCGAGCACGGCATCAAGGAATATGCGGTCTCCGAGACCCAGAAGTACGGCCATGTGACCTATTTCTGGAACGGCAACCGTTCCGGCAAGGTCAGTGAGGAGCTGGAGGACTACTGCGAGATTCCGAGTGACGTCCGTTCCTTCGACGAGTGCCCCTGGATGAAGGCCACCGAAATCGCGGATAAGGTCATTGAAGCCATCGAGTCCCATCAGTACGGCTTCATCCGCTGCAACTTCCCGAACGGCGACATGGTCGGCCACACGGGCAACATGGACGCTACAGAGATCGCGGTAGAAAGCGTGGATCTGCAGCTCGCCAGAATCAAGAAGGTTGTCGATGAAGAGAACTGCATTATGATCGTCACCGCCGACCACGGCAACTCCGATCAGATGCTGGAGAAGAACAAGAAGGGCAAGATCGAGGTCCGTACCGCGCACAGCCTGAACCCGGTTCCCTTCATCATCTACGACAAGGACGAGCGCCACGAGATGAAGGAAGGCCATTTCGGTCTCGCGAACGTCGCGCCGACCGTTGCCGGTCTCATGGGCATCAAGCCTTATGACAGCTGGGAAGAGAGCATGCTGAAATAAGGATTTCCAAAAGAATCAATAATAAAAAAGGACTGCCCGGAGACTTGTTCCCCGGGCAGTCCTTTTTACTGTTGATCTTTTAGACAATATTGAGATCCGGATTGTTGTTCACTTCATGAACGTGTTCCACAACATTTTCACGCTTCGGGTAGGCACTGTTCATGTGGAAATTCAGATCCTTTGTGTTCAGCTGCGTCATTTTGAGGAGGCCGTTCTTCATATCCTCCAGGCTCACGCGGGAGGTTTTCTCAGCTGTAAAATTCTCTGACTCCGACGCCACATCCGAACGGTACTTTACCTCATCCCAGTCGATGTTCCGGTTCAGGTTCAGATAAGTGTCCGTGATCTCATCATCGTTCTTCACCTTGCCCTTTTTGATGGCTTCCCGCATTTTATCGACCATCTTTCCGCCATGACCCTTCTGAATATAATCCTTTCCATAAGTAGCGACCTCCGCGAATCCCGTCCGGTTGCTGAGGCTCTCCACTGATTTCGAAAGAGAAACGGTCTTGTCGCATTCGATCGGCTTGTCCAGGCTTTCTTTATGATCGCGGTACGCCTTCGCCATATTTCTGAGCGTCACGATCTCCGCCAGCTGTATTGTAATCGCCATGATAAACACGCCTTATTTTTCAGATTATATCAGCGTTTTAGCATATGCTGTCCAACAAATGTCCAGCAGGAAAAAAATGTTTTTCGTCCCTTTATTTTCCGGATGCTCTGCGCTTTCCCGCATCCGAACGGCGGACATAGCGCAGGTAATAATACGTCACCTCAATGATAAAGCAGGTCGTCCATCCGACGGGATAGCCGAGTCCGACAAGAAGCGGCGTGTTTGCGATAAAATGCGTCATGACAAAAAGGTAAATCTGCCGGATGCCGACGAAGGCGACGAGCATGATCACCATCGGCGCGCGCGAGTCCCCGCGTCCGCGGAGCGCAGACGCAAGCACATGGTTGACACAGTTGAAAAGAAGGAAGAAGGTATTGGCGTGAATGAAGAGCGCGCCTGCGTCGATGACGTCCTGCTCCCTGGAAAAAAGCCGCACAGCTGGCTTCGCGAAGCTCACGATCGTCGTCGCAATCACCGCCGTGACAATTAAAGACATCAGGATGGTCGTCACCGTTCCGCGCTTCGCGCGCTTCTCCTGTCCTGCGCCGATATTCTGCGAAACAAAGGTCGTCGCCGCCATCGCCATGCTCTGCATCGGCAGCATGATAAAGGAGTCGAGCTTATTGTACGAGCTCCAGCCTGCCATGACGGTCGACCCGAAGTAGTTGATATAGGACTGGACGAAGATATTCGAAAAGGCCGTGATTACCGACTGGATGCCCGCCGGAAGGCCGACGCCGAAGATCTGCTTCAGGGTCGATCCGTCCAGCCGAAGATCCTTAAAGGAGAAGCGGTAAATCTCCTTCGTCCTCAGAAGAAGGACCAGGATCATCACGCCGGAGACCGCCTGGGAAATGATCGTCGCGATCGCGACGCCCGCGATCCCCATCTTCAGCGCAATGACAAACACAAGGTCCAGAAGCGTATTCAGGACACTCGTAATGATCAGGAAGATCAGCGGCCGCGTGCTGTCACCGACGGCCCGGAGGATGCCGGAGCCCATGTTGTACAGAAGAAGCCCCGAGATTCCGATAAAATAGATCCGAAGATACGTCACCGCATCATTGAACACGTCGTCCGGCGTATCCATGAAGCGCAGCATCGGTTTGACGCCGAGAATGCCGATGATCGTAAAAACCACACAGGCGATGAAGGTCATCATCATCGTGGTCTCGACCGCCGTATGCAGCTTCCTGTCGTCCCGCGCGCCGAAGCTCTGGCCGATCACAACGCCCGCGCCGACCGAGAAGCCGTTGAAAAACATCACGAGCATATTGACGATCATCGTCGTGGAGCCGACCGCCGCGAGCGCTTCCTTTCCGACAAAGTTTCCGACGACAATCGAGTCGACGGTATTGTATAACATCTGGAAAATATTTCCCAGCATCAGGGGAAGCGAAAAGAGGATGACCTGCTTTACAATCGAGCCTTCGGTCATGATCACAGTCTTTTTTCCGATTTTTGCAGCCATTTCCCGTCCTTTCCTCAGGCGTTCTTCTTGATTTCCAGACAGAGCATCGTCAGATCGTCAAACTGCTCCGCTTCCCTGACAAAATCGTCCACAGCCGCGCGGACATTTTTCAAGAGCGTTTCGGGAGAAGCCTCCGGAGCCTGATTCAGCGCCGCGAGCATGCGGCCCGTTCCGAACTGCTCCCGCTCCGCGTCCATCGCCTCCGGCACGCCGTCCGTGTAGACGAAAAGCTTCGCGCCCGGCTCAAGGGTCAGTTCGTATTCCTTGTAAACTTCGTCGTCAAAGCCGCCGATCACAAAGCCGTGCTTGTCCTTCACCAGCTCAAAGCTTCCGTCCGGCTTTCTGAGCGCCGGATACTCGTGCCCGGCGTTTGCGGCCCGGAGCTTTCCGGTGGAGAGCTCCAGAATGCCCAGCCAGACGGTCACAAACATTTCCTCCCGGTTATTGGTGCAGATCGCGGCATTCGTGCGGCCGAGGATCTCCGCCGGCGAGAGGTTCATCATCGCGTTATTGGCCAGAATGATTTTCGAGGCCATCATAAAGAGCGCGGCCGGGACGCCTTTCCCGGAAACGTCCGCGATCTCGAGGCATAAATGGTCCCGATCGATCAGGAAGTAGTCATAGAAATCGCCGCCGACCTCCCGTGCCGGGTCCATCGACGCGAAAATATCAAATTCCGTCCGATCCGGGAAGGCCGGGAATTCGTTCGGGAGCATATTTTCCTGGATCCTTGCGGCGAGCGACATTTCGGTACTGATGCGCTCCTTCTCCGCGGTGATCTGGGTCAGGTTCTCGACATACTGCTGGATCTGCTCCTCCATGCGGTCGACCGACTCGGCAAGCTGGCCGATCTCGTCGCGGTTCTGGATCGTTTCCGTGAGCTTCGTTCCGGAGGCGACATTTTCCCGCGCGAAGCGGCTCGCTTCGTCGGTGATGGTCTGAATCGGGCTCAGAAGCACCTTGTGCAGATAAACGACCTGCCCCAGGACGACCAGCACCGCGAGAACGACAAAGGCGCGGAGAATCCGGAGAAGGTAGGAATTTCGGATGGCCGTCAGCTCGTCCATCTGCCGCTGTACGCAGAGGATCGCCTTCGGATGGCCGTCGGCGCCGATGACCGGCACCATGGCTGTGATGTGGGGATCCGTTTCGATATAGCCCTTGTCGCGGACGACATACTCCTGCTCGGACTCTTCCAGGAGCAGCTTCCGGTACTTTTCCTTGTACTCGTCATTCGTCGTTTCGCGCACATAGCCGAATTCGTAGGGCGTGTATTTGCTGTCCTTATTGATCGTCGAGAAAAGGAAGGTGATATGCGCATAGTCCGTCTGATCCGGCTGAATGACGTAGATGAAGGTCACCCCGGTCCGGTTGCAGAGCTCGGTCATATTCTTCCAGACCGATTTGTACTCTGTGGTTTCGCCTTCGCTCGCCTCGTAATCGTCCACCCGGTCGGGCTTCAGAAGAAGCGCCGCCGCGTCCGCCGTCTGGAAGGCGCCGTCGGCATACTGCTGAAGCACCGCCTTCGTGAAGCTGTTAAAACCAATCCAGCTGACGATGACTGCAAAGATAAAAAGCAGCAGAACAATCCCGAACAGACTCTTGAAAGCGATTCCGGGGGTCTTCTTTTTCTTCTCCTTTTGGGGATTCTCTGTATTCATGAAATGCGGCTCTCCGACGCTTGAATTCTTTAGTGTTCAGCATAGCACAGGCGGGATGATTTTTCAAGCGGGAAGCAGAAAGGCGGGAGCGTTGGCGAAGCGAAGCGGAAAATAAAAAAGTGTCATCCTGAGCGGAAAATTAAATATGTCATCCCGAGCGCGCGCAGTGCGCGCGCTCGGGATGACACTTCGTCGTTATCAAGCTTTACTGCTCATTACAAAATTCATCAGGTGTACAACCGCGGTTCTGAGGTCATCGAGACTCACGCGGCCTTCCTCATAGCCCTTGAGGACCTGCGCGATGACAGGCGGGCCGCCGGGCATGACGACGTCATTTCCTGCGTGCACGGCGTCCGCGCCGTCCACAACCACGTCCATATCACCCCAGTCGGTAACGACAACACCCTGATAGTTCCATTCGCCGCGGAGAATCTCCGTGCACAGCACGTGTGATCCGCCGGCGAAGCTGCCATTCAGCTTGTTGAAGGAGGTCATGAGCGTCGTCGGCTTCGCCTCCGTCACGACCATTTCAAAGGGCTTCAGGTAAAGCTCCCGCGCCGCTCTTGCAGAAACGATCGAATCCGCAGCGTCGATCTTTTTCTTTGCGCTGCCTCTTCTGTAGGTTTCCTGCTCGTTCAGCGCAAAATGCTTCGGACAGGTCGTGACGTGGTTATTTTCCATCGCGCCCTGCGTGATCCTCGTGCCCATGACGCCCGCAAGATACGGATCCTCGCCGAAATATTCAAATGCGCGGCCTTCGATCGGGTTTCTGACAAGGTTCATGCCCGGTGCGAGCCAGCTGTCGACATTCAGGGACTCCGCTTCGCAGCCGCAGGCCGAGCCGAATTCATAGGCCAGCGCCGGATTGAAGGTGCAGGCGATCATCATGCCGGTCGGCCAGGCCGTGACGCCGACAGAGGCCGGACCGTCCTTATAGGAGCAGGTCGGGATCTTGTACTTGTCGATCGCGGGGTTGCTGTAGCCAAAGCCGAGATCCGGGCGCGTCGTCGTGCCGATCGGCGTGCCGTCCTCGTAGTACAGGGTCGGGGGCGCGTCCTTTGCGGCAATGCCGCCGAAGGGAAGTCCGGGGCCGTAGCCGTTTGCAAGCACCGCAAGCTCCTGAAGGCTCATCTGATTGACAAACGCCTCTATCGAAACCTTCCCTGCCTTGACGTCCGAAAGCACCGACTGCACCGCATCCGCGCTGAAATCGTATTCCTTCGCCTCCGGCCAGGAAACTAAAAGCTCCGAAGCCGTCAGGTTGAAGGACGGAAGTGCCGCATTTTCGGGAACCGGAATCTCGCGTTCCGGACTCAGAAGCTTCAGCTTGTCCTTATTCTGCGGAAGGATGCCGATGTCTGCCGCAACCGTCCTTACAACAAGAGTTTCGGGGACATGGATCTTCGCGCAGGGGCTGACATTTTTTGCGCTGTTTCCGACAAGAACCGTATAGGTGCCGGCCTCGATCACATAGGACATGCGCTCCTCGTCAAAGCTCGCAAGCGCTGTAAGCGCGAATTCGGGGCTTACAAGGCCTTCCGCGCCAGGGGCAAGGATTTCTGTCTTCGCGATCGCTTTCAGCTCTTTCTGGGGCTTTTTAAGCTTTCCAAAGGGCGCATGGACATAAACCTGCACCGATTCCTTGCCGGAGAAGCGCTGCGAGAGGTTTTTCACGCAGACCTGCGCCCGGAACTTTCCGCCCGCAAGCTCCGCCTGTACCGGGACGATCGCAAAGTCCGCATAGGAAAGGCCGAAGCCGAAGGAATAGGCGACGGGCTTTTCGAAGCTGTCGAAATACCGGTAGCCCATGTAAATATCTTCTTCGTACACCGTAACCGGGCTCATCTCAAAGCCGACGCTGCCGTTCTCTTCCGCCGAAAGGCCGTAGTCTTTGTACTGCAGAATCGTCTCGGGTTTGTCCTTATTGCAGGAAAAATTCTTCGCCGTCGGGTAGTCCTCATAGGAAAGCGCCGCAGTCTGGTTCAGCTTTCCGGAAGGGCTGACCTTGCCGGAAAGGATATCCGCAAGCGCCCCGGCCGCCTGCTCGCCGGCGACACCCATAAAGAGAAGACCCTTAATCTGCGGATATTCCGCAAAAGCCTGCAGATCGATCATGCCGTTGACATTGCAGATCACGATAACCTTCGGGAAGCACTCGCAGGTCTTCTTCAGAAGCTCCTTCTCGGACGCCATCAGGTAGTAGTCATCCGCGACGCGGCGGTCACATTCTTCTCCGCCGGTCTGCCGTCCGATCAGGAAGAGCGCCGTATCGGTTTCCCCGGCTGCTGCGGCAAATACCGCATCCTCCGGAATCTCCTCCGGCACCGCGGGATTGTATTTTCCGAAAAGCTCGTAAATCATGCCGCTTGCGACAAGGCCCTCGAGATTCTTGAAAAATTCAGCTTCCGAGCCTGCCGATGCAGACTTATCTTCTGCTTCCTTTTCGACAAGAGCCCGGTAAAATGCATCCATCGAAGCCGCAAGCTGAAAGCCTGCCTTCGGAAGCTCTTCGCGGATCTCCAGCGCGCTGTTGCTGCGGCTCGCGCCGGAACCCGCGCCGCCGATATTGGTATGAAGCTGTGTTCTTCCGACAAGTGCCACGGTTTTCCCCGCGGGAAGCGGAAGCACCCGGTCTTCATTTCGAAGAAGTACCATGGCCTCCTGCGCGATCTCCCGTGCAAGTGCCTTGCGGCTTTCTTCGCTGCTGTATTTCTGGTTCATCTGTTCCTCCGTAATTATCTCTGAGAATATGTCATCCCGAGTGAAGGGATGGGATGTCCCCACCCGCTGCCCTCGACATGACACTTTTTCAACTTTTACTCAAACTGCCGCGTGGTCTTGTCCACACTCTCGCCGAAGGCGGTAAAGTTCAGAAGGCCGGGGGTAATGCCTTCCGGCGCGCCGAGGATCCGAATGCGCACGCGGTTCGCGAGCGTCGGTGCAATCGGGTGGTAAGCGACGGAAAGGTCGGTTTCATTGGCACTCATGTCCACGACGGTCTTCCAGTCCTCTTCGGAGGTCGCGCACTCGATCACATAGCGGTAAGCGCCGCCTTTCACGCCTTCTCCGAGGTTCATGCCGATATCCTTCCACATCACACGGAAAGCATCCACATAGAAGCGTCCCTGCAGCATCACGGAAAGCGTGGGTTCACTGTCCCCTTCGGCCGGCTGCCACCAGGTGTGCAGCGCTTCGTCGATCGCGTACAGCGGATCGCGGCCCGGTGCCTGAGAAGAGGCCTTCGTCGGCTTGAACATTGTCAGCGCCACGAGCTCCGTCGCATTGCCGCGTGCCGGGAACTCCCGCACGCCCGGGTTCCACTGCGGCACATCGATGCCGGTCAGCGCGTAAAGATTGCCCTCTTCGTCAAATCCCGCGGGATCCATGCCGATCCGGCGCTCCATCGTATCGTCGACGCAGACCGGAATCGTATAGAAGATCCAGAGCGTATCATTCGGGCCTTTCACGAAGGAGCCGTGTCCGCCGCCCTTGCAGAGACCGTGGTCGCGGTTTCTCGAGACCGGGTTCTTCGGCTGCAGCTTGAATTCGCCGAGCGGCGACTCTGAAATGTACGCGCCCATTGCGTAGGCGTAGAATTCCGTGCCAGAGCAGGAATACACGAGATAATAGCGGTTTCCGTGCTTCACCATCCACGAGCCCTCGATGAAGCCGATCGACCAGTTCTCGTTGTTTCCGCCGTAACGCTCCCAGTAGTTCTCCTTTGTGAAGGGAATCAGGGTTTTCGGCTTCGTCAGCAGCCGGTTGGGCTGCTCCGGATCGAGCTCCGCGCCCATGATTGCCGGCCCGAGGCCGAAATACAGGTACAGCCGGTCGTCGTCATCCCGGAAAAGCATCACGTCGCCCGCGGTGAATTCTCTGCCGTCCGGCAGCGTCCAGTCGCCGACCTTTTCCCAGGGACCGATCGGGTTGTCCGAAACGAACAGCGGCGTATTGTTGGCCGCGCCGTAATATTTGCCGCGGAACTCCTCCACGGTCGGCGCCATCGGCTGAGAGATCGGCATCCAGCTCTCATCATGGTGCACGGTCCAGTGCGCGAGATCTTCACTTTCGTAGATCGCGCCGCTCGTGATATAGAGGTACCATTTTCCGTTAAAATAGTAAGCGGAGGGGTCGGCCGTCGCGCGCACGTCATTTTTCTGCGCCTTGCCGTAACCCGGTCCGAAAATGTCGCCGATCGAATTTTCCATGCCGTATTCGCGGCCGTCTTCGCGCATCAGATCGGCAATCGAAAGCATCTTTTTCCCGCCGCGTCCCCAGGCGTTCCCGGGATTCATCATCTCGTCCGGGCTGTGTCTCGGCCGCAGGACCTGTAAAACCGGATAATCCGGCAGGACAATCGGGTTGATAAAGGTTTTTGTGATATCTGGCTTCATGCTATCTCCTATTTGTACAATATTTTTGGGGCTCGGAATGACAGTTATGTCATAAGCCATACCCTCGAGCCGAGGGTCATGGTGTTCCTTCTGAGTGTAACTTGGTCGTTACCGAAGAAGGAACACCATCCCACAGGCGAGTTTTGTGTCACAATCGGCAGCGATTCATCCGAGCCAAGGGTCATAGTGTTCCTTCTGAGTGTAAGTTGGTCGTTACCGAAGAAGGAACACCATCCCGCAGGCGAGTTTTATGTCACAATCGGCAGCGATTCATCCGAGCCGAGGGT